>JBJHCI010000383.1:0-2601 GCA_050485925.1 Maricaulaceae bacterium | reverse complement strand
ATGGAACGCGAGAGCGGGCCGGGCAAGTTGCAAGGGCACCTTGTGGGCCCGGTCACGCGCCCGCCGACCGGGCTGTCATGTGCAGCCCACCGCCCCACGACACGTTTTCAGCCATGGATATATCGGACACGAAGCCGTGAGCCGATACCACAGCCTCCAACCGCCGCGCGAGTTCTGGCAGTTTGCGCGCATCGGGCGGGTCGAAGAAAAGCTCCAACGTGCCGCCAGGACGCAGATGATCTGCAGTGGCATTGAGAACCGGCGCAGGGTCGAGCCAGAAGGCATTCACGCGCGCCGCGATCACGCGGTCGAAACGCTCACCATCCAGTGGCGGCGCTTCCAGCCGGCCTTGAACCAGCCTTATCCTGCCGCCGGCCAGAAGATCAGCGTTCCGCTTGGCTGAGGCCGCGATCATTTTCGCCGACCGGTCGAGCCCGGTGATATGGCCCCTGACCAGTCGCGCAGCGATCAGGCCAAGCAGTATGCCATGACCGCAACCGGCCTCCAGAAGCACTTCATCTGGCGCAGGGTCCAGCCGCTCCAGCGCCCAGAAATGACGGTCCTGCGTCGACGCCATCAGGCGCTCACGCCCGGTCCTCGGCCGGAGCCATTTCCAGCGCGATGGTGAAGCGCTCATCGGGTGACCGCGAAGTGCGTGCACCTGACGCTACAGGCCCCATGCGCACCTCAAGCGCGTTGGTGACAGCCTTCAGATCCTCCACCACCGGCCCGATCAGCTTCGAGATATCGCCATCGGCGTCGGAGACGATGGTCAGCACCGCAATAGGTGCCTTCATCGAGACCTGAAGCTCGCTCTTGAACTTGCGCACGCCAGCCAGAATGGACACGAACGCATCGCCCTCGGCGCGGAAGCTCGCCTTGTCGGCCTGCTCGTCCAGCTTCGGCCATTGGCCGCGCGCATGGATGGTGGGCGTGTCTACGCCATCTCCGCCTGCCAGCACATCATGCAGGGT
Organism: Maricaulaceae bacterium; assembly: GCA_050485925.1. GTDB lineage: Bacteria > Pseudomonadota > Alphaproteobacteria > Caulobacterales > Maricaulaceae > Glycocaulis. The sequence goes on along the minus strand of JBJHCI010000383.1, from coordinate 1,627 downwards.
GTCGGTGACATAGGGGATGAAGGGCGCAAAAAGTTTGAGCTGGACGATACTGGCATGCCAGAGCGTGTGCAGGGCCGAAAGCTGGCTCGCATCGGGCTTGCCTTCAAACCGGGTGCGGTTCTTCACGATCTCCAGATAATTGTCGCAATAGGTGCGCCAGAAGAAATCATCCGTCAGGCGCAGGGCCTGCGCATACTCGTAGGCTTCAAAGGCCTTTGTCGCCTTCTCCACGGTCTCGGACAGCTCGCCTAAGAGCCATTTGTCCATCGGATGGGTGATGAGGCCGTTTTCAATATCGGATTTGGGCGAAATGGGCGAAATTTCCGCCTGTTCCAGCGCCATATGCGCCAGCTTCACCGCATTCCACAGCTTGGTGACGAGGCGCTTGCCTTGGGACAGCACGTTGGGTGCCAGCGCCGTGTCATGGCCGAGGCGCGAGGTACCCGTCCAGTAGCGCACAGGGTCCGCGCCATACTCGTCCAGCAGCTTGACCGGATCGATGATATTGCCTTTCGACTTGCTCATCTTCGAGCCGTCACTGGCCAGGCACCAGCCGGAAATCGCGATGGTCTCCCACGGAATGGTCTGCTGGTGATGGAGCGCCTTCACGATGGTATAGAAAGCCCAGGTGCGGATGATCTCGTGGGCCTGGGGCCTGAGGCTCATCGGGAAGAGGCGCTTGTGGACCTCGATATCCAGCGCCAGCTCTTCATTGATAGAACGGGTGACGAGCTGCGGGCTCACCGAAGACGTGGCCCACGTGTCCATCACGTCGCGCTCGCCTTCCACCTCGTCACGGCTGTACCCGCGTGGCAGGTCGGTTGTCGGATCGACGGGCAGATCGGCGGCTTCGGGCACGATGACCTTGCCCTCCTCGCCCGGACGGCGCGAATACCAGACCGGCAGGGCCACGCCGAAATGACGCTGGCGCGAGATCGCCCAGTCCCATTTCAGGCCTTCGACCCAGCTTTCAAAGCGCTGGCGCATGTATTCCGGTTTCCACGCGATCTCGCGGCCCTTGGCGAGAATCTGCTCCTTGAAGTCCAGCGTGCGGATGAACCATTGCGGGGTGACGATAATCTCCAGCGGCGCGCGCGAGCGCTCGGCGACCGGGATCACCTGATGGGTCGTCTCCTGCTTGAGCAGAACGCCCTTCTCGTTCAGCATATCGATGATCGCGGCCTTGGCGGCTTCCGCCTTCTGCCCGGCCAGCGCGGCGATGGTCGCTTTTGCGCTCTCCACATCCACGCTCGGCCAGCCATCAGAGCCGATGGGCAGATCCTCAATCATCTTGCCATCGGGCCCGATGACGATGCGCAAGGGCAGTTTGTGGGTACGCCACCACTGAATATCGGTCACATCGCCGAACGTACAGCACATCACCATGCCGGTGCCCTTTTCAGGGTCCACGGTTTCATCGGCCACAATCGGCACGGGCACGCCGTAAAGCGGCGTGATGGCGCGTTTGCCGATCAGTTCCTTGGCTCGGCTGTGCTCGGGGTGGATGATGAGCGCACCGCAGGCGGCGATCAGCTCCGGGCGCGTGGTGGCGATGACGGCCGGTTCGCCGCCACCTTCAATCTCGAAGGCGACATAGTTCAGCTTGCCTTCGCGCTCGGTCTCTTCC
>JBJHCI010000382.1:0-2613 GCA_050485925.1 Maricaulaceae bacterium | reverse complement strand
CCCGATGGGCCAGCCCATCAACCATCCGACGAAGAGCGGGTTCAGCCGCCGCCGCGCGCGGCCCTTCAGGATCCGCCGCGAGGCGACGCGCCCATGCGAGGCAGTCATCGAAGCCCAGAGCGGGCGCGAGATCGGGGCGTGCGTTGAGGACCGCGCGCCATGCATCGTGATCGCCGGGTCCGGGCGGGTGAAGCCCTGCTCGGCCCGATAGTGGAGGATGTCCATCCGGGACTTGCCGTCCGCCCGGGTGACGCTGGCTTCCGAGCTGCCCTTCCAGTTCTGTGCGGCCGGGGTCGGCCATTGCGCCGCCTGCGCGGGCAGGGGCGGGGTGCCGCCCGAGCCGTAGCTCTGGCGGGGTCCGCCCTTCGCGCCATCCGTCGCCTTGGGCGTCGACCAGCTGGTGATGCCCAGCGCCAGCGCCTCGGCCTTGCGGGTGAAATCGCTGTTCCCAGCCGGGTTGTAGCGGGCCGTGCCGGGATGCAGGCTCATCGGTGTGGGCCAGGATGAAGATCCGCAGCCGCTGGTGCGGCGCACCGACCTCTGCCGCGCTGAACAGACCCGCCGCAGGCGTGAAGCCCATGCCCCAAAGCTCTCGCAGGACGAACTCGAGCCCGAGGGTGACGTGACCGGCGACATTTTCGAGGAAGACCCATTCGGGGCGGCATTCGCGGATGACGCGCGCGACATCGGGCCAGAGGTGGCGGGGATCGTCGGCACCGCCGCGCTTTCCGGCCGCGCTGAAGGGCTGGCAGGGGTATCCCGCGAGGATGGTATCGAAGGCGCCGCGGAAGGGGCCGGCGTCGAAGCTGCGCAGGTCGGTCCAGATCGGGGCCGGGGCGAAATACCCTGCGCGTTGCGCCGCGACGAGCACTGCCCTTGGCCACTCCTCCCATTCGACGAAACACTGGGTGTGATAGCCGGGCTCGGCGAGCATGAGGCCCATATCCAGGCCTCCGCCGCCTGCGCAGAGGGACAATCCGTGCCGGGGACGAAACACCATGCCATTCACCGCACCCCCCGCTCGCGCAGGCGCTCAATCGTCACCAGGCCGCGCGCCAACATCGCCGCGCACATGGCGTTGCTGATCATGCTGGGCGGCAGGAACCGGTCGGAGTTCACAAGATCGGCGTAGAAGGCCGCGATCTCGTCATCGCTGGGCCTGAGGCCATCCTCGCGCTTGCGGCGCCGGGACTCTCCGCCGCTGCCGGTGGCTGATCCCCTCGCCGCTACCGGCGCGCCGGTGTGCTTCAGGCGCCCTGCCGCCCGCTGCATGGCGCGATCGAGTGCCTTGGGCCCATCGGGCGGTTCGGGATGGTCGCGCCGTGAGGCTTCGGCGACGGCGATGATCGCCTCCTCGTCGAGACCCAGATCGTCACGCCAGCGGCGGACATGTTCGCGCGGGGGCCAGCCTTGCCACCAGCCGGGCAGGGCGGTCGGGTCCAGGCCCAGCGCCTTGAGCAACTCCGCGAAAAAATCCTCGGAGATAGCCTCGCGCGCCTGCGCGCCCTCCTCCTCCTTTACTGGTTTACTTAGAGGTTCCCTTACAGGGTTAGTGTCTCGTTTTGAGACACGGGAATCGCCATTTTTGAGACACGGGATCGCGTCAGAATGAGACACGGGCCCGTGTCCGGAAACGAGACACGGGCGGTTACGGGATTCATCAAGCAAGCCATTGCCGCTGTGTTGTTTTTCGCCTGCTTGCCCGTGTCTCAAATCCGGACACGGGGCTGAGGCCGGATCGAGCGCGAAGGGCAGGTCCCCGCATGTGAGCTGGGCCTTGCCTTCGGCATCGGACCCGTCCGATCCGGGCGGCGGGAAGCCTTCCTCGAACCCCAGAAGATACCGGGTGGGGCGCTGCTGGCCGGTGCGGCTGTCGATCATGCGGATGCGCCGGATCAGACCACGGGCCTCGAGATCGTCGAGATGGCGATTGAGCGTCGCGCGGCTGATCTCGCAGTCATGGGCCAGCCGCTCCTGCGAGGGGAAGCAGCCGTAATCCGGGTTGAACCGGTCACACAGATGCCAGAGCACGATCTTCGTGGTGGGTTTCAGCCCGCGCTGCTTGATGGCCCAGTTCGTGGCCTCATGGCTCATGGCGCGGCCCTCCGCGCTGGGCTGGTCGTTGTGCGCTGGGCCGGCTCGGGCTGGACGACGCGCGTAGTGAAGCCATGATCGGCCAGCGCGCCCAGCGCATCGTCGAGCGAGCGCACCAGCGCCCAGCAATGGCCCTGCGCCAGCACGGCATCGCGAAACGCCTCCTGCACCGGGTTGAGCCGGCCTTTGGGCGCCTTCAGCTCCAGAAACAGCACGCGGCCCTCGCAGAGCACCATCAGATCGGCGAAGCCCGGATGGACGCCCATGCCGACCAGGACCGCCTGGCGCCTGGCCCCACGCGGTCCCGGTTCGGTCACCTCGTTGGCGCAATGGTGGATGATGGCCGTGCGGGGCAGGGCAAAGCGCAGGGCCTGCACCACCGCGCGCTGCAGATCGGCCTCGAGGGTGTGGCGGCGCGTCATTGTGCGCCCCTCCCGCCATGGTCCCGGCGCTGGGCGGACCGGATTGGCTGCCGCGCATCGAGGACCACCAGCAGGATCCGCGCGTCCTCGCGTTCCT
>JBJHCI010000381.1:0-2621 GCA_050485925.1 Maricaulaceae bacterium | reverse complement strand
CAGCTGGACCTGATCGCACGGGCCAACCCGGCCATGAATGGCCGTTTCTTCCATGTCAGCGGGGAAGACCTCGACTGGTAACCGGCAAAAGGAAGCGGCGCCGCCGGACGGGGACAGGACAGTCCGGCAGCGCCTTTTCAGGCCTCTTTTAGCAGGCTGGGGGCGCTTCAAGAGGCCCGCTAGTGTTTACGCGGCAACCCCCGGACCGGATCAGGGCCGGATGCAGGGGGCTGCATTTACCCCACATATTTGACTTTTGTGGGGTAAATCGCCATCATCCCACACTGTCATCTTTTGTAGGGTATCGTGGACACTTTCCCTCTTTCCGTTCAGACAACGTATCAGGACCTTCTTGAGGCACACCGGCAACACGCCGTGGCCCATCCGGACGGCACGCCGGTTCTCAGGGAGAAGAGCGGCCGCAAATACTGGTATGCCCGCCGGCGGATCGGCAGCCGTATCGTGGAGCGCTATCTTGGGGCCCAGAGCCCCGAGCTGGATCAAAGGATTGAGGCGGCCCTCCAATCGGCCCCGGATCAGGCCCTATTTGAAAAGCGATGCACCTCCATGGTGGCGCAATTACGGGCCGCCGGACTGCCGACTCTGGACAGGGACACCGGCAAGGTCTTGCGCGCAATGGCCATGGCCGGAGCATTCCGGCTTGGCGGAACGCTGATCGGCACTCATGCCTTCCGGCTCTACAGCGCGGAACTGGGAGTGCGCTTTCCGCCCGAGCTTGGCCTGACGGGTGACGTCGATATTGCGGCTTTTGAGAATCTCAAACTAGCCATCGAAGACCAGCCGGACCCCTCACTGGCGGGTGCGTTCAGGGATCTGGGCCTGCATCCGGCACCGGAAGCGGGGGACAGCCGAAAACATACACGCTGGAGAATGCCCGCCGGGGGCCTGATGGTGGAATTCCTCGTGCCAAGGATGCAGTCCCGGCAGGACGTCGTATCCCTTGCCCCGCTCGGCGTTCATGCAAGGGCGCTGTCATACCTCAATTATCTGATTGCCGAGCCCGTTCATGCCGTCGGCCTGTATCGCAGCGGAGTCCTGATCCAGATACCGCGCGTAGAGCGCTACGCCGTCCACAAACTCATAGTCGCCAGCCAGCGTCGCGGCGAAGGTGCTGCCAAGGCGAGGAAAGATCTCGCCCAAGCCAGTCTGTTGATACGCATTCTGGCCGATGACAGGCCCGAAGAACTCAAGATTGCCTACGAGGATGCTTGCGCGCGCGGGACCAAATGGCGAGATGCCATATCCACATCACTGGAGCGGCTGCCGGAGGCTAAGGCTCTGCTCAGCAGCCCTGACGAACCATAAAATCCGAATTCTTCCAGGAAGAATGGAGCGGGCGATGAGATTCGAACTCACGACCCTCACCTTGGCAAGGTGATGCTCTACCCCTGAGCTACGCCCGCTCATATGCGTCACCGGGGCCGGCCATATCGGCCAGAGGGCGCGGTATATCGCGCATCGCCGGGAGTTTGGCAATACCCTGTGATGCGCCGTACTGCAAAGGCTTGCACCTTGCGGTCGGGCTGGGGCAGGTAAGGGCCATGGACAAGCACACCCCCCTTCCCGCCCCGCCCGTCAGCCGCGATGGCCTGTTGGCGTTTCTAAGCGCGCTGGGCGTCGCCCACGCCACACATGACCATGCGCCGGTCTTCACCGTGGCAGAGAGCGACCAGATAAAGGCGCACATGCCCGGCGGACACACCAAGAATCTGTTTTTAAAAGACAAGAAGAATAATCTCGTCCTCATCTCGGCAGAGCATTCCACGCGCATCGAGCTGAAACGCCTGCATGAGCGGCTGGGGACAGGGCGGCTTTCCTTTGGTTCAGCGGAGCGGCTGGAAGAGGCGCTTGGCGTGACACCGGGCTCGGTGACGGCGTTCGCGCTGATCAATGACCCCGAACGCCGGGTGCGCTTTATTCTCGATGCCGCGCTAATGGAACACGGGACGGTCAATTTCCATCCGATGAAGAATGACGCGACCACCGCGATATCGCGCGAGGGTCTGCTGACCTTTCTCGCTGCTCTCGGGCGCGAACCGGAGATCATGGATTTCAGCACCCCCGCCTAGACGCACTTGCGGCGCGCGCCCTGCCGGTCCACCTATGGGCCAGATACATTCCCCGGCCTGACATGGCCGGACATGAAGGATCAGAGCCATGCAGATTTTCGGTTCCGGCAATGAGGCCGCGCCCGCCCCGCAAGCCGCTTCAGGGCCGGTGAAGGACGGCACCGACCAGAGCTTCATGGAAGATGTGGTCGAGCCCTCCAAAGAGGTGCCGGTGCTGGTCGATTTCTGGGCGCCCTGGTGCGGCCCCTGCCGCCAGCTGGGCCCGGTCATCGAGAAAGCGGTAATGGGGGCGGGCGGCAAGGTGAAACTCGTCAAGATCAATATCGACGAGAATCCCGGCATTGCCGGTCAGCTGCGCATCCAATCCATCCCTGCCGTGATCGTGTTCGTGAACGGTCAGCCGGTCGATGGTTTCATGGGCGCGCTGCCCGAAAGCCAGGTGAGGGACTTCATCGCCCGCGTCAGCGGCGAGATTGACACTGGCGCGCTGGACGCTTTGCTGGACCGGGCGGAAGAAGCGCTCTCTCACGG
>JBJHCI010000380.1:0-2628 GCA_050485925.1 Maricaulaceae bacterium | reverse complement strand
CGATCCTTCTGCGGGAAGGCCGTGAATGACTGCGCCGTGATGGTCGGCAAAACGTCGGGCGAGGGCGGAATGGTCCAGGTGGTGGTGGGTGACGACGACATGGCTCACCCGCTCACCCTTCACCGCCGCATTCAGCGCGTCGAAATGGGCCTCTTCGGCGGGTCCGGGGTCAATAACCGCAACCTCGCCATGACCCACGATATAGGTGCCGGTGCCGGTATAGGTGAAGGCGCTGGCATTGCGGGCGACAATCCGGCGGATGAGCGGGCTGACCTGGTCACAGCGGCCGGGTTTGAAATCCATCTCACGCACGAAAGGGATCGGGGCAGGTGGGGTCGGCGGGGCGTTCATGCGGCTGACCGGAGCGCGTCGCGCCGCGTGGTGATGTAAGTATTGAACCGGGAGGCGATCTTGCGCACCGCGTCCAGCTTGGAGCGCAGATCCAGCGCAATGGTCGGGCCCATATCGGTCTTGTTCACGTCGACGATCCAGATCTCGCCGTTATCACGATCCCTGAGTACATCGATGCCGCCCCAATCCAGGCCTATGGATACGCAGAAGCGGGAGATCATTGCCTGCTCAACAGGTGTGAATACGCTTGTCGGCTCGTCCACGGTGACCAGCGTGTTGGCATTGGCAAAACGCATGGATTGTGGACGGCGCTTGACAAATACGCTGACGATCTCGCCGCCAAGCGTAAAGCAGCGCAGATCGGTCACCAGCCCGTCATCATCAGCGTTGTTGATCAGGCGCTGATAAGCGTAACCCTCGCGCCGAACCTGCGGCGCGGTAAGAATGCGTCCATCATGTGCGCCATTACGCTCCGACTTCTCGACATAGGGCCCGGGCGGGTTTTCAGGATCACAGGCTAGCGCGCGTCCGCTCACCTCTTCGAACACGCGTGCGACGTGGCTTTTGGAGATGTTGCGGCAGCGCGCATTGATCACCGGGATATGCGCGGGGAGGGTGTGCTCGGGCACCAGCGTCGTGTCGTCGAAGACAAAGGCGATGTCGGCTTCTGAGGGCGTGCGGGCAAAATCAATCCCGCCCAGGGCCATTACCGGCCAGATGAAATACCAGGGGCGCGGCCGGTCCGGCGTGAACCAGATTTTCAACCCGCTGTCCGGGACGGCGTGGCGTGCGGCCTCGACCATGGTGTGGAAGATCATCCACCTGCATACATCGCCCATCACCCCGGGCTCGACAGGTACCGCCGCTCCGGTCTTCTTCACGTGCATGACGCCGTTGGCGTACCGGAAATCATGCCACCAGGCCGTGCCCGCCATGGATACCGCTCCCGCGTGGATCGTGCGCAATCTAACAGGGACGGCGCGGGCTGCAACGCCGCGGTCAAACCGTTTACACCCCGGTCTGGCCCTGATCTTGCGCCGCGGGCCACATTCGCCGCGCCGCACAGGACCAAGCCTCAAAGTGAGACAGCCGCTCCAATCCCTCTGTCGCATGATGTCTGCCCGACTTCGTGTTGTTTTGATGGCATGTTGCGTGGTTGCCGCATTGAAAATTGTGGGCGAGGCGACCGATTGGAGCACGGGCGGCCCGTCGCCCTCCGCTTCCGGTGGCGCACGCATCAGCCTGCAGCTGGCAGCCGATCGAGGTGCGGACCCACTGCGGGGTTGCCTTGATTGCCCGGTGCGGACTGGACAAGAGTAGCGCCCTTCGACCTCCAACTGCCCAGGCCGCATGCTCAGCTATCTAGTCCGGCGTCTCCTCGTCGCCATTCCGACGATATTTGTCATCATCACGGTGGCATTTTTCATGATGCGGGCAGCGCCGGGCGGCCCGTTCGACCTTGAACGACCCATGCCGGAGGAAATACGCCAGAACGTGCTGGCGGCCTATGGCATGGATCAACCGCTTTGGAAGCAATACACCGACTATCTGTCCGCCCTTGCGCAGGGCGATCTGGGACCGTCCCTGTTGTTCAGGGACAAAACGGTATCGGACATCATCATCGAGGGTTTCCCGGTCTCCGCCACGATAGGGGCGCTGTCGATCACACTTGCCGTGATAGTGGGGACCGTTCTGGGCAGTATCGCTGCGCTCCGGCAAAACACAGCGGCCGACTACACCGTGGTCGGCATTTCCACGGTGGGGATTGTTATCCCGCCCTTTGTGATGGGGCCGATCCTGGCGTTGGTGGTCGGCTTGTACTGGGGATTGCTGCCAACCGGCGGGCTTGATCCACGCTTCGGGATGACCCCGGAGCGTCTCATCCTTCCGGTTGTAACCCTCGCCCTGCCGCAGATCGCCATCATTTCTCGCCTGATGCGGGCTTCGATGATCGAAGTGTTGCGGTCCAACTATGTCCGCACGGCGCGTGCCAAGGGCCTGCCGGCTATCAGCGTGATCCTCCGGCATGCGCTGCGCAGCGCCGTCCTGCCGCTGATCAGCTATCTGGGGCCGGCCGCCGCGGCGCTTCTGACCGGTTCCATCGTCATCGTGCAGGTCTTCCAGCTGACGGGCATCGGGCGGAAGTTCGTGCAGGCGGCGCTGCAGCGCGTTCTCGGCGCGCGCGGCCGCGTCCTCGCCGAGCACCGCTTCCGGTGCCGCGTACAACCGGCTGCGCGGGCACGCCAGTACCAGCGCGAGCAGCAGCTCGACCTCCAG
>JBJHCI010000379.1:0-2633 GCA_050485925.1 Maricaulaceae bacterium | reverse complement strand
TCATTGCGGCGGCCTTTCTCGGTCTTGTCGTGCTGCTGGCAGCGGTGCTGACGGCGGCGGCCTTCGTCATTGCCGGTATCGGCCTTCTGGGGCTCGGCGCGTTCTGGGTCTACCGCAAGGTGCGCGGCAAACGCCAGACGCAGAGCGGCGTACTGGTTGCACGGCGCGGTCCGGATGGCTGGACGGTCGACGGCACGTCCACGCACTGATCGCGTTTATGCAACACACCCTTGCACGCCTCAGGCTTGAAGGCTCTGGCGCGTCCCGCTAGAGCCCGTGCATGAGCCCGCGCCATTTCGCCCTGCTGTTTGCCGTCTGCTTGGTCTGGGGCATCAATTTCGTGGTGGCCAAATGGTCGGTATCGGGTACGCCCGATATCGCGCCTGGCTTTGAGGGCGTGCCACCCCTCTTCTTTGCCTGCATACGCTTTGCCCTGCTTTACGCTATGCTGGCGCCCTGGCTGTTGCCGGTGCCGAAAAAGCTGGCGCCTGTCTTCGGCGCCGCGATGGGCATGGGCGCGGTGCAGTTCGCTATGCTGTTCATCGGCCTGCACTATGCCACCCCGTCCTCCATCGCGATCGTGGTCCAGCTGTCCGTCCCGTTCACGACCATTCTCTCCATCCTGTTCCTGAAAGAACGGGTGGGCTGGCTGCGCGCGGGCGGCATGGCGATGGCCTTTGCCGGGGCTTCGCTAGTGGTTCTGAAACCCGCCGAGTTTTCTTTCACCTTTGGCCTTCTGGCCGGGGTCGGTGCGGCGATGGCAGCGGCCGTGGGCGCGATCTTCGTCAAGCGCGTAGAACTGACCGTGATTCCGCTGCAGGCATGGATCGGACTTTTGTCCTGGCCGCCTTTGCTCGTTGCCAGCCTGATCCTTGAGAGCGGGCAGATTGAGGCGATGCTGGATGGTGGCTGGCTATTACTGGCGACCATCATCTTCACCGTCGTGCTGGTGAACATATTCGGCCATGGCGCGTTCTACTGGCTCCTGCGTCGCTATGACGCCTCGCTGATTGCGCCGATGACGCTGATGGCTCCGATGATCGGGGTGATTTCCGGCGTTGTGTTGCTGGACGATCCGGTAAGCTGGCAACTTGTCGCCGGCGGCCTCATCGCGATTGCCGGGGTGGGGATTGTCGCGGCGCGCCGCTCCAGGAGCCTGCCGCCGGAAACCGTGATACAGAAGCCGCGATGACCCGCCTTTTCCGCTCCTCGCCGAACTTCAATGACCGGGTGCTGCCGGTGAGTCTGCTGGTGCTGCATTATACGGGCATGGAAACGGGGGAAGCTGCGATTGAGCGCCTGGCTGATCCCGCCGCCAAAGTCTCAGCGCACTATGTCGTTGGGGAAGACGGTACCATCATCTCGATGGTGGATGAGGGGAAGCGCGCCTGGCATGCGGGCCTCAGCTATTGGCGCGGCATCACCGACATCAACTCGGCCTCGATCGGCATCGAGATCGTCAATGGCGGGCATGATTTCGGCCTGCCGGACTTTCCCGATGCGCAGATCAGGGCCGTCATCGCGCTGTGCCGCCAGATCACCGCCCGTCATGGCATCGCTCCAGTGAATGTAGTCGGCCACAGCGATATCGCGCCGGGCCGCAAGATTGATCCGGGCGAGAAATTTCCATGGGAGAGGCTGGCGCGCGAGGGCGTGGGATTATGGCCGGATGGTGCGTCTCCCGCCGAACTTGATGAGACGCGCGCCGCGCTATTGCTGGCGGCCATTGGCTATAATCCGGACCTACCGCTGGAAACACTTCTCACCGAATTCCAGCGCCGCTACCGGCCCGCGCGCTTCGATGGCGTGCTGGACGCCCAGACCATGGGGCTGATCGAGGCGGTGGCAGCCGTCGCTTGACCTTTGCCCCGCGAAAGCCGACTTAACACCTGTCAGGCGGCCGGGCAGCCGCTTCCGTCCAGCGCCGAAAGGCGGGCGGGAGAGGAAAGTCCGGGCTCCATGGAGGCAGGGTGCCGGGGAAATCCCGGCGGGCCGGGGTTCAAGCCCCGGTTCAGGGACAGCGCCGCAGAAATCAGACCGCCGGGCACGCCCGGCAAGGGTGAAACGGTGGGGTAAGAGCCCACCGCCCCGACCGCAAGGAAGGGGGCACGGCAAGCCCCGCCCGGAGCAAGACCGAATAGGGACGGACGCCCGCTTCATCGCGGGCAGGTGCGCCTCCGCATCCCGTCCGGGTAGGTCGCAAGAGGCGGCGCGCAAGCGCCGTCCCAGAGGAATGGCTGCCGCTTCTTTCCGTCACGGAAAGAATGGCACAGAACCCGGCTTACAGGCCGCCTGACGCTTCCCTTTTTCGCGAATGCGTCGCCCACTCAAGCGACATTAACTAATTGTTCTTTGTCTGTTCTATATTGCTGCGCCGCAGCATGCTTATCCTATACTTATCCACACCTGTAAAAACAGGCCTGGAAACAGGTTTCGGCATTGTTTCCCATGAAATCCCATGATATCCCATTATTAACCACGCGAGGGATCATGAACGCGTGTGGGCGCCGGGGAGATCAGACGGAGATGTTTTTCTCCACCACTACCAACGGGATAGATGCCAAGGGACGGGTTTCCGTCCCGTCCGATTTCCGTGCCGCGGGGGCAGGCGAACGCGTTGGCGGCGGCTCTGG
>JBJHCI010000378.1:0-2663 GCA_050485925.1 Maricaulaceae bacterium | reverse complement strand
GAGACAGATAAACACCAGCATGGACATGCCGTGATTGATGATCGAGGCGGTGCCGGTGTCGGACGATTTCACCATCTCGATGAAGAGAAAGAACAGAGCCAGCATCAGGTTCAGATCACCTGGCGTCAGCCCCCACTGGGCGCCGGAAATCATGTTGATGCTGAACAGTTGCGACGTCATGGAATCGACGCCGAAAACGAAGACCAGGATGGCGTAAAGCGCCATCGAGATACTGATTTTCGGGAATATGCTAAACACGGAAATTCCCCTCCTTATTGGCTGATTGCCTCCACGCCGACGGCGTTCGGCCGCCCGCATCCCCATGAATATGCCGCTACCTGCGGAACCTGGCATAATATTACTCCTCACCTGGCAGCAGGTGGAACAGGTCAGACTTCGTCCCATCCACCCGTCTGCCGCGCGCGGCTATTAAGCCACATTACCCCCATCATATCACTGATAGAGGCGAAAAGTCGGCCAAGATTGGTGTACTTCGATTTTCCCGCCATGCGTGGCCTATGGCTCACAGCGGCAAATTCCACAAGAAAACCTTCCCGCTTCATCAGGGCCGGCAGGAAGCGGTGCTGGTGATCGAAGAAGGGCAGCATGAGATAGGCTTCGCGACGTAACGCCTTGATTCCGCACCCTGTATCGTCTGCCTCGTCATTCAGGAGCCGCTTGCGGATACCATTACCGAGCCGTGAGGCGAGCTTTTTGCCCGCACTGTCCTGACGCCCGATACGCCGCCCGCCCACCATGGCAAGCCCGTCCGGCGCATCAGCCCGAGATAGCGCATCGATAAGGGCAGGCAGGTCGGCAGGCGGGTTCTGCCCGTCCCCGTCGAGTGTCGCCACAATGGCGGCGCGCGCGGCGAGAATACCGGTGCGTACCGCGCGCGACTGACCAGCATTCCTGCGATGGCTGACAATACGTAGCTGCGGCACTTCGCCTTTTATTTCAGTCAGTTCAGCCAGCGTACCATCAGTGCTGGCATCATTGACGGCGACGATCTCGAAATGACGCCCGGCCAGCGCCTGCGCGATCTCGCGCACCAGCGCGGCCGCATTGCCCTGTTCATTATGCATGGGCACGACTATCGAGACATCAGGGGTTCTGGCGGCCATCGAACATCACTTTCCTTCAGCCGCGCCGCTTGCAGGCGCGCGCCAGCCGATACATACCCGTAAGTCAGGCATCTGCCATCCCGCTAATGCAAGTGGCCGAGCGAGGAACCGTCATGGGCAAAATATTTCAACGCCTTACCGAAGCCCGGCGCGCCTGGATGCTGGTCGTGGCGGTCAGCCTTTTCGCGGGGCTTGCGGGAATGTTCACCCTGCCGGTGATGGACCGCGACGAGGCCCGCTTCGCGCAGGCCACGGCGCAAATGCTTGAAACACAAGACTTTGTACGCATCGCCTTCCTGGATGAGGACCGCAACAAGAAGCCGGTCGGCATTCATTGGCTGCAATCGATAACAGTGGGCGCTGCGCAGATGGTCACCGGCGCGCTGGAAAACCGACAGATATGGGCCTGGCGCATCCCGTCCCTGCTCGGCGCAGTGCTGACCGCGCTGGCCACTTTCCTTATTGCAAACAGGCTGTTGGCGCATCCGGCAGGGCTGATCGCGGGCACGCTGCTCGGTGCGACTGTGCTGCTCGGTGCGGAAAGCGGGATCGCCAAGACCGATGCCATGCTGGCCGGGATCACCACATTCGCGCTCTATGCGCTGATCCGGTTGAAATCGGCCAACACCTTGTCAGAACAGAGGAAATGGGCGGTGGTCCTGTGGGCGCTGATGGCGCTGGGCGGGCTCATCAAGGGGCCGGTCACCCCGCTTGCCGTGGCACTCGCCGCGATCACGCTCAGCCTCTGGGAGCGCAAGGGTAACTGGCTGAAACCACTGGCTTTCTGGCCGGGACCGGTGCTCGCCGCCCTGATCCTTATTCCCTGGCTCGTCTCGGTACAGATCGCCACGGACGGGGCCTTCCTGCGCGAGGCGCTGGGCGAGGATCTGGGCCCGAAAGTCGTCACCGGTCATGAAAGCCATGGCGGATTGCCCGGCTACCATCTCCTTCTTTTATCTGCGCTTTTCTTCCCTGCCATCCTGTTCCTGCCGGCCGGAATTGCCGCCGCATGGCGCGCGTTGAAGGAGAGGAAGCCGGGCGCGGAAGAGGCCGCGCGCTGGCTGATCGTGATGAGCCTGCCCTTCTGGCTGGTCTTCGAGCTTTTGCCGACCAAACTGCCCCATTACGTGCTTCCGGCCTACCCTGCGCTGGCCGCCTTTAGCGCATGGGGCGTGCTGGAATGGGGTAGGACAGGGCGCGTTTTTACCTATGCCGGGGCCGGATTCGTAGTACTCGGAGGCGCAATTACAGGATCGATACTGGTCTATCTCGCCGCCGCGCATGAGGGTCCGCTCGGCCTCGCCATTTTTATGTCTATACTTATTTTTGCCGCCCTGCTCGCCGCCCTGATTTTCGCCTTCCGGGGCCGGGCTGCCCCGGCACTCATCCCGCTGATTGCCGCCGGTCTGATCTGGCAGGGGGCGGGCCGCGGGATGATCGCGCCGGCGACCGATCTCTTCCCCTCGCGCGATGCGGCCCGCCTCATTCAGGAGGCGGAGCTAATCACTCCGGATACGGAGCTTCTCTCCAGCTATACAG
>JBJHCI010000377.1:0-2666 GCA_050485925.1 Maricaulaceae bacterium | reverse complement strand
TTGTCCTGATTGACATCGCTATACCTTGTTGGCATCATGGACAACGTGAAGGTCGAGTTGATCTACAGGGCGAGACGCGTTCTCCGGGAAGATGCCTTCTATGAGGTCGTCATCTGGAAGGTGCCCCAGCCGGTTCCGGGCAGCGCCATCCGTTCAAATACCGGATGGCGCTGATAATAGGCGGCGTGTGCGTGATGCGCTATGACAATGAGCGCGGCAAGGGTGATCACCGCCATATCGAAGGGCGGGAGGAACCGGTCCGGTTCACGACGATGAACGCTGTTTTTGAAGCCTTCCTAGCCGATGTGGAAAGGATTCTTCGATGAGCGATGTGACAATCCGCGTGGATACGGACCGCGTTATCGCCGATGACATCCGGCGTGCCACGGAGCGTGCTCTTGCAGGTGAGTCGGCCGAGACGGGGCAGGTGATCTGTTTTTCCAGCTACGAGCTGATGCACAAGGTTCTGGCGCCGCCGCGGCTGGCCATCGTCAAGGCGATGGCGGGTAAGGGCGCGCTGACCGTGCGCGAAGTTGCGCGGCTGGTGGACCGGGATGTGAAAGCAGTTCACCGGGATCTGACGACCCTGACCGAAGCAGGTGTGATCGATCGGACAGATAAGGGGGTCGTCTTTCCGTATGACCGCATCCATTTTTCCTTCAGTGTGGATGCGGCGGCATAGGGGCTTTCCAGTTCCGCCATGCCACTGGCAGGTAGAAGGCCGCGATCACGCTGAGCGCGATCAGGAAGCCCTGCGGGTTGATGGCATCGGTCGCCGCGCCGACACTGACTGGGCCGAACAGCGATCCGCAGCCATAGGCGAAGATGAAGGCGGCATTGGCGGCGGCAAGGCGACCCATGTCCACCTTCTCCCCGATCAGGGCCAGGCCAACCGTGTAATAGGCGCTGGCGATCCCGACATAGAGGAAGACCGCGGGGAACAGGAGAAGCGCTGTATTACCCGCCGGAATGGCGAGAAGCGGCAGAGCGATGGCGGCTAGCGTAATGAGGGCGAGCGTACGCGCCCGGCCCATCCGGTCTGCGAAATGCCCGATCGGTATCTGCAAGAGCAGCGCGCCCATCGCGCCTGTCGTCATCAGAAGGCCGAGCAGGGCGGTGGAATAGCCGATCCGCTCGCCATAGACCGGCATCAGGGCAAAGAAGCTGTTCTCCAGCGCGCCGAACAGGAAACCGGCAATGATGGCGGCAGGTGCCAGGCGTGCCGTCGCCAGCAGAGTGGCAGGGCTGGCCTCGTCATGGCTGGGGGGCAGCAGGTCCGGCCCTTTCAGGACCAGTACCGGGATCACGCCAAAGCCGTAGATCGCGGCTGCGGCGACCCACGGTGCCCAGCCCTCTGAACCAAGCGCAGCCAGCAGCAGCCCCCCCGATCCGAACCCGGCCGACAGTACTGTGGCATAGACTGCGAGCAGGGAGGCGCGTCGCTCTGGCTTGGCGAGCTGGTTGATCCAGGTTTCGCTGGCGATGAATACGACCGTCACGCCCAGCCCTATTACGAAGCGGGTGAGAAACCATACCCACACGTCGCGTAACGCCGGAAAGACCAGAATGCCGATGGCGATGGTCGCTAGGCTCCCCGCAATCAGCACGCGGGGCGCCACGCGCGAGAACAAGCCGGGAATGAAGGGCGTTGCCGCGATCATGGCAAGGGCTGCGACCGCTGCATTCGCTCCGGCGAGCGCGCCTGACCCCGTCATCGCTTCCAGATTGAGCGAGATGAGCGGCATCAGAAGGCCAAAGCCGCACCCGGCCAGTCCACCACACATGATGGTGATGAACAGCGATCGTACGCGGCCATGGGCCGGATCGGTGAGAAGCGTGAGTGCCATCGGCGCTATATAGGCGGAGCTGGCCCGCGCGTCGTTAGTCTTGTGCGCCCGGCCAGATTTCGTCCACGCGCGGCCCCTTGGGTGTTACGCGGGCGCAGCGCACGGGGGCAGTGCCTTTGAGGTGTTCAGCCAGCTCTGCCAGCACGAAGCGGGTGATGATCGGCAGGTCAATCGTGTGGGCCTCGTCCAGCGCGACCCAGCGTATGTCCTCCAACTCGCCGGAGTTCACCGGGTCAGTTTTCATTGTGACGCAGGCGTCATCCGCGCGGAAAAACCAGGCGTCGAACCGGCGTGCGCGTCCGGGCGGCGTGATCGCCCGTGCAACGACGTTCAATGGCTCGGCAGTGGGTAGAAGGCCTGCGGCCTCGAAGGGCTTCCACGGGGCTTTAAGGGGCGCTTGCGGGGCTGTCTCGCCGATGAGCAGGCCCGTCTCCTCGGCCGTTTCGCGGATGGCGGCAGCCGCTGCGGCGCGGGCGCGCCGTTCGCTCATGCAGCGCGTCAGCACGTCCAGCACGGGCTCTGCCGGTTCGCTGGCAAGCGGCGCATACCCATCGGCCCGGTCCACACGCCCGCCGGGAAAGACGTATTTGCGCGGCATGAAGACATGCCCGCCAGAGCGGCGCCCGAACAGGACTTCCACCGTGCCGCTGGCGCGCTTGCGCGTCAGGATCAGCGAGGCGGCCAGCGCTGGCTTGCGCGTGGACGGGTGCGGCTTCTCGCCGGGCGGGGTGGTGCCTTCCTCATGGCGCGTCGGATCGAAGGGACTGTCTTTTGCCACCTGTTGCTTCCTAGCGCCGTCTCTTGCCCTTGGGCCCGCGT
>JBJHCI010000376.1:0-2670 GCA_050485925.1 Maricaulaceae bacterium | reverse complement strand
GCCGCACCCTTCGTTTAGCGTTGAACCTTTTTAGTTCAACGCTAAACGATTGGCAAGCCGGATTCGTGCAGGTTTGGGTTACGCGTCCTTGTGACGGATCATGAACCAGAACATCAGCGCCATGCTGGCGGTGACGAGTGCGCTGGCAATGCCAAGGATCGGGCCGATCTGGTCTTCGGGCATGATCGCGCCGTAGAGTATGTAGAGCCCGATCACCATCACGATGGCACCGATATGATGCAGAGCGAACTGGATCAGCGCCAGCAAGCCCTGCGCCAGCCCCCACACCCGGTAAAGAACAGCGTAGACCGCCGACACCACGAACCCGACCAGCAGAGCGTGGGCGTGGGTAACGTGCTGGGTATGATCACCTGATTCGGCCATCACCATGCCGAGTGCCATGCCCGCGAGGGCATACATAAGGCCAATAACGATATGGAGTTTCTCGACTTTCATTCCCCTGTCCTCCCCGTGAAATGAAAAGTGGAGGATTCATTACAGAAACGGGGAGGTTAGCAAGAGCTTTCGCCTTCACGGTATAACTGGACTGTCAGCCCCGCCTTTTGTCCCTCAGCGCCCGCCAGCGCTCCAGCCGTTCAAGGATCGGGCCTTCGCGCCCCTCGCCCTTGGGTTGGTAGAGGCGCGGGCGTTCGCTCATCTCCTCGGGAAAATAGTCCTGGCCCGACACGCCGCCCGGCGCGTCATGGTCATATTCATATCCCTTGCCATAGCCCTGCGCCTCCATAAGGCGCGTAGGAGCGTTGAGGATGTGCGCGGGCGGTACGAGGGAGCCCGTCTCCCTCGCGAGCCTCTGCGCCCCCTTGAAGGCCGTGTAAACGGCATTTGATTTCGGAGCGCACGCCAGATGCACCACTGCCTGCGCCAGCGCCAGCTCGCCCTCCGGGCTGCCAAGGAAATCATAAGTGTCCTTGGCGGCAAGCGCAGCGTGAATGGCCGTGGGGTCGGCAAGGCCAATATCCTCGTTCGCCATGCGCACCAGCCGCCGCGCCAGGAAGAGCGGATCTTCTCCCGCTGCCAGCATGCGCGCAAGCCAGTAGAGCGCAGCATCGGGGTCTGAGCCCCGCACCGATTTGTGCAGGGCCGATATAAGATTGTAGTGCTCGTCCCGGTCCTTGTCGTAAACCGGCGCGCGTTTGTGCAGGACGCTCGCCAGCTCTGCCGGGCTCAGCGGCGCGGGCAGCTCCAGCGCGAAGACCTCCTCGGCAAGGTTTAAGAGGTAGCGTCCGTCCCCATCCGCCATGGCAATGAGGGCGGTGCGAGCTTCTTCATCCAGCGCCAGCACCTTGCCCTCCAGCGCCTCGGCGCGAGCGAGCATCTGCGACAGGGCGGTATCATCAAGGCGCTTGAGAACCAGTACCTGACAGCGCGAGAGCAGAGCGGCATTGAGCTCGAAGCTGGGGTTCTCGGTTGTCGCGCCAACCAGCGTCACCACCCCCTCTTCCACTACGGGCAGGAAACCGTCCTGCTGGGCGCGGTTGAAGCGGTGTATCTCGTCCACGAAGAGCAGCGTGCCCTGACCGGCCGCCCGGCGCGCCCGCGCGCGCTCGAACGTCTTTTTCAGGTCCGCCACGCCGGAAAAGACCGCCGAGATGGCATCGAAATGCAGATGGGAGGCTTCTGCGAGCAGGCGCGCAATGGTGGTCTTGCCGACGCCCGGCGGCCCCCAGAGGATTATCGAGGACAGCCGCCCGCGCGCTATCATCCGCCCCAGCGGACCTTCCGGGCCGATCAGATGATCCTGCCCGGCTACTTCGATGAGCGATTGCGGGCGCAGCCGGTCGGCCAGCGGACGCGGGGCCTCGGCCTCAAGGCCTGCGGACTGGAAGAGGTCTGACATGCGCGCAAGTGTGGCGCTCGCCAGACCTCTGCGCAATCGCGCCGGTCAGAGCCGCCCCGATCAAAGCCGGAGGGTACGCCGGAAGCGCTCGCCGCGCCGCTCGATCTCGATCGGCCATTCGCGGGCATCATCGTTGCGGGCGAGTTCCCGTTCGATCTCGCGCAAGTTCCGCACGGTCCGGCCATTGAGTTCCAGTACGCGGTCACCTGGCTGGAAGCCGAAAAAGTCCGCGGCCGAGCGGCGCTGCACGGCGGTGACGATTAGCCCTTCAAGGAAGGGGTCGAGCCCGTTGGCCTCGTTGAAAGCGGGCGAGAGCTCGACCACTTCCGCGCCCTGCAGCGGATTGCGGCCCGCCAGCACCGTGCGGTCGCCCTCGCGGTCGCCAGGTGGGGCATCGGCGGTGACGGCCAGTGTACGCTCATCGCCATTTCGCATTACCAGCACGCGCGCCTCATCGCCCACGGTACGGGTGGCGAAGCGGAAGCGCACGGCCGCCTCGTTATTGGTCTCTGCTCCATCCACGGAGAGGATTACATCGCCCCGGCGCAGGCCAGCCCGGTCAGCCGGCCCTTGCGGATAGATGTCAGCGACCAGCACACCGCGCGGACGGTCAAAGCCCATGGACTGGGCAATCTCACCTGTTACCGGCTGCAGGCGTGCGCCGAGCCAGGGCCGCACCAGCTCGCCATCGCCCGTGGCCGCCGCAACAACACTCCTCACCATCTCGGCGGGAATGGCAAAGCCAATACCCTGCGACCCGCCGGAGCGGGAGAAGATGGCGGTGTTGATGCCCAGAAGCTCGCCATTCATCG
>JBJHCI010000375.1:0-2680 GCA_050485925.1 Maricaulaceae bacterium | reverse complement strand
TGCCCTGGCATCCCGACGAAGTCGCCATTTTCGATGATTTGCTGGTGGGCGGGCTTCCAGAAATCATCGCTGGTTCAGTTGAAAGTTTCGGAGCATTCGCAGAATGGCTGGACCGTGATGCAGGAATGACTGAACGCAGTCAGGGCGGAGCCGCCGTCAGTATAATTCTTCACGCGATCAGTATGAAGGAACAGGCGTGGGCCCCGCCCTATCTGCGTTCGCCCTATCTCTGGGCGCAGTATCAGCTCGCAGAGTTCGAAATGATCATGGCCCTGCATGAATTCCGCTACGGCCGCGACTTGCTGAAGAAGCCCCCCCCCCCTGTCCACCCAGGCACAATCTGCGCCGCCGAGGCCCGTCTGGACGCCGCCCGGGACGTGCTGGACGGCCTGTTCGACCTCGACCTGCCGACACGCTGCGAGCCCGTCGTCGGCGACCGGGCATTGGTCGGTGTAGAGTAGCGGAAGCCGCTGCATAATGTAGTGGAGCCGCACGGGCATCTGGAACCCTCACGCGAGGCGGGTTAAGCCTCTGGCTGGCTGGCGAACGAAGCTGGCCCCGGCAAACCGGACCCGCAAAGGCATGAGCGAAGCGTGAGCAGTCTCATCACCATCCATACCGACGGCGCGTGTTCGGGTAATCCCGGCCCCGGCGGTTGGGGCGCGCTGCTGGAGTGGAAGGGCCATGAGAAGGAGCTCTTTGGCGGCGAGGCCGATACCACCAATAACCGTATGGAGCTCAAGGCCGCGATCGAGGCGCTGAACGCCCTGAAACGCCCCTCGAAGGTCCGCCTTGTGACGGACAGCGTCTATGTGCGCGACGGCGTGACCAAATGGATCCATGGCTGGAAAAAGAATGGCTGGAAGACCGCCGGCAAGAAGCCGGTGAAGAATGCCGATCTGTGGCAGGCTCTGGACGAGGCCACCAGGCGCCACACGATCGAATGGGTGTGGGTGAAGGGCCATAATGGCGACCCGGGCAATGAACGCGCCGACGCGCTGGCCAGAGCCGGGATCGACGCGATCCGCAACCCGGATGCAGGCTGAGAACTAAGCAATGGAACAGCGCGACCAAAAGGAAACGCAAGAGGCGCGCCGCGCTATCGAGGTACTGTTAGACGGTAAGGCCGGCTCCCCCCTCGCCGCACGCTGGCTGGAGACACCGCTGGGGCGGATGCTCGCCGTTGCGGACAGGGCGGGGCTGCACGCTCTGGGGTTTCCCGATGGCAAGGGGCTGGCGCAGGAAGTCACCGCGCTCAAAACCAGGATCGGACCGATCGCCCTGGCCCCCAGTGCAATTCTCGACCAGACGGAAGCAGAGCTGGACGCCTATTTCACGGGCCGCTCTCTGGAACTTCACACCCCCGTCGTCCAGTACGGCAGCGCGTTCCAGCGGGCCGTATGGACAGCCCTCATGGCTATTCCGGCCGGGCAGACAATGGCCTATGGCGAGCTCGCGCGCGCCATGAACCAACCGACCGCAACACGAGCCGTCGCGGCGGCCAACGGACGCAATGCGGTGGCGATCATCGTACCGTGCCATCGAGTGATCGGGGCCGACGGCTCGCTGACCGGGTATGGCGGGCAGTTATGGCGCAAGACCTGGCTGCTTGAGCATGAGGCGCGGGCAACGGGCCGGATACGGCAGGGAGAGCTGGCCCTGTGACAGGAATAGGCCCGCCCCCTTGACCTTACGGCCCTCAGGGGCGACAGAGCGCGCATCCCCTGCGACGGATAAAGAGGCGCGCCCATGATCCCCCGCTATACCCGGCCTGAAATGGAAGCGGTCTGGAGCCCGCAGACGCGCTACCGCATCTGGTTCGAGATCGAGGCGCACGCCACTGACAAGCTGGCCGAGCTGGGCGTGGTTCCGGCTTCTGCCGCCAAGGCCGTGTGGAAAGCCAAAGACATGGAGTTCGACGTCGCGCGCATCGACGCCATCGAGCGCGAGGTAAAGCACGATGTCATCGCCTTCCTGACGCATCTTTCCGAACTCGTGGGCGAAGAGGCCCGCTTCGTCCATCAGGGGCTGACGAGTTCTGACGTGCTCGACACCTGCCTTGCCGTGCAGCTGACCCGCGCCAGCGATTTGTTGCTGGAAGGCATGGACCGGGTGCTGGCGGCGCTGAAGAAGCGCGCGCTGGAGCACAAGATGACGGTGTGCATCGGGCGCAGCCACGGTATCCATGCCGAGCCGACCACGATGGGTCTGAAGTTTGCGCGCTTCCATGCCGAATTCGCCCGCAATCGCGAGCGGCTGGTGCGTGCGCGTGAGGAAGTCGCTACCTGCGCCATCTCAGGCGCTATCGGCACGTTCGCCAATGTCGACCCGGCGGTAGAAGCCCACGTTGCAGAAAAGCTGGGCCTCACTGTCGAGCCGATCTCCACGCAGGTCATCCCGCGCGACCGGCACGCCAATTTCTTCGCCGTGCTGGGGCTGATCGCGTCGGCCATCGAGAATATCGCTGTAGAGGTGCGCCACCTCCAGCGGTCCGAAGTGCGTGAGGCGCAGGAGTATTTCTCGCCGGGGCAGAAGGGCTCCTCGGCCATGCCGCACAAGCGCAACCCGATCCTGACCGAGAATCTGACCGGCCTTGCACGCCTCGTGCGCTCTGCCGTGACGCCTGCGATGGAGAACATCGCCCTGTGGCACGAGCGCGACATCTCGCACTCCTCGGTCG
>JBJHCI010000374.1:0-2691 GCA_050485925.1 Maricaulaceae bacterium | reverse complement strand
CGGCCGTGCCCAGCACGCCAATCATCGCGCCTGAGATCAGGAATATCCGCATCACCGAGCCTTGCGTCGCGCCCATGGTGCGCAATATGGCGATGTCCCGGCTCTTGTTTTTCACCAGCATGACAAGGCCGGAAATGATATTCATCGCCGCGATCAGCACGATGATGGAGAGGATAAGGCGCATAGCCATGCGTTCCACCTGCAAGGCCGTCCACCAGGACTGGTTCTGCCGGCGCCAGTCAAAGACAGCCGAGCCCGGAGGGACCAGCTGACGCACCGCATCGACCACGGCTTCTGGCGCATCCGGGTTGGCCACGCGGATATCGATATAATCCGCGCCCTGCCGGCCGAAGAACAGCGCGGCCTGTTCCAGCGGCATGAAGACATAGATGCGGTCAAGATCAAGAACGCCCATGGAAACAACGCCTTCGATCACATAATTCTTGCGCCGCGGCACCGTGCCCATGGGAGTCGCCGCGCCTTGCGGTGCGAGCAGGGTGACCGTGTCGCCCGCGCTGACGCCGAGATGGGCGGCGATGCCAGAGCCGATCAGAATCCCGTCTCCACCATGATGGCCGACGCCAAACTCATCCGCCGAGCCCTGAACAATACCTCCGCCGGACTCTGCCGCCGCGCCTTCGCCTGCAATAAGATCGAAGCGGGCCAGATCCTGCGGGCGCACGCCGATCACCTGCGCGCCGGTCGCTGAACGCTCCGAGCTTATCAATGCCTGCGCGGCCACCACGGGTCCGGCCATGCGCACGCCGGGCACCGCATTGATCTGGTCGGTCAGTTCGTCGGTGAGAAGGCGGTTATCGGTGGTGTAGACATAGACATGAGGCTGCACGCCCAGGAGGCGCGAAAGCAGCTCATGACGGAAACCGTTCATGATGGACATGACCGCGATCAGCGCCGTCACCGCCAGCATGATACCGATAAAGGAAATCACCGATATCAGCGTCACCCCGCCATGCTTGCGCCGTGTACGCAGATAGCGGAAAGCCAGCATGAACTCGAAGGCGCTGAACGCGCCTGCGCCATTAGGGCCTTTGGCCGGTCTGGCCTGTGCTTCAGCCACGCGGCAGGCTCCCTTCGGCAAGGCGCGTAACCGCATCCTCAAGGCTCAGCTCGTGGCGCGCGCCGCTGGCTCGGTGCTTCACTTCCACCTTGCCCTCTTTCAGCCCGCGCGGGCCGATGACGAGCTGCCAAGGCAGGCCGATAAGGTCCATGGTGGCAAACTTGCCGCCCGGACGTTCATCGGTGTCGTCCAGCAGCGGTTCTTTTCCAGCTTTCGTCAGCGCGTCATAGGCCGTGGCGCAGGCCGCATCGGTGTCCGCATCACCGGCTTTCAGATTGATGATGCCCACGCCGAAGGGCGCAACCTCTTCCGGCCATATACAGCCCGCCTCGTCGTGATGGGCCTCGATGATCGCACCGAGCAGCCGCGAAACGCCCACGCCATAGGAGCCCATATGAACGGGCCGGTCCTTGCCATCCGGATGGGTCACGACAGCTTTCATCGGCTCGGAATACTTCGTCGCGAAGTAGAAAATATGGCCAACCTCGATCCCACGCGCGGAAAGGCGCCGTTCGGCAGGCACTTCGGTTTCGAAGCGGGCTACCTCGTGCATCTCGTCAGTCGCGGCATAAAGCGAGGTGCGCGCATCGACGAGCGGTTGGAGATCGCCATCAAAGTCCACATCAAGGCCCGGCGCGCCCATGTCGACGAGGGCTGAATCGCAGAACACCTCGCTCTCGCCGGTCTCGGCCAGGATGATGAATTCGTGGGAGAGATCGCCGCCAATCGGGCCAGTATCCGCGCGCATCGGCACGGCTTTCAGCCCCATGCTCTCGAACGTGTTGAGATAGGCCACGAACATGCGGTTATAGGCCCGGCGAGCGCCCTCCTCGTCCAGATCGAAGGAATAGGCATCCTTCATCAGGAATTCGCGTCCGCGCATCACACCGAAGCGGGGGCGGATCTCATCGCGGAACTTCCACTGGATGTGATAGAGGTTTTTCGGCAGATCCTTGTAGGACCGGCAGTATGAGCGGAAAATCTCCGTGATCATTTCCTCATTGGTCGGCCCGTAGAGCAGGTCGCGCTCATGCCGGTCGACAATGCGCAGCATCTCTTTGCCATAGCCGTCATAGCGCCCGCTCTCGCGCCACAGATCGGCCGATTGCAGGGTCGGCATGAGGAGCTCAATAGCCCCTGCCCGGTTCTGCTCCTCGCGCACGATCTGTTCGATTTTCTTCAGCACCCTGAAGCCCAGCGGCAGCCAGGAATAAATGCCCGCCGATTGCTGGCGGATCATGCCGGTGCGCAGCATCAGCCGGTGTGAGGCGATCTGCGCGTCCGCAGGCGTTTCTTTCAGGACGGGCAGGAAAAACCGGCTAAGGCGCATGGGAGAGGGCTCATCTGGCAAGGTGTATGATGGATTGAGGATTAGACCGCGCTGGCGCGCCTTACAAGGCAGGCTTTGCGGCAGGCCGCGCTCGTCTGCTCTATCGGAACTCTGGGCCCCAGAGCGTATTGAGATCGACAATCCCGAGTTCCATTACCGCAAAGAAGATCAGCCAGAGCACGCTGGTGATCACGGTGGTGAGGAAAGCCTTCTCCTTCAGGCGCGGATGGACCGGTGCGCCGGGCTCTGTGCCCTCCACCACCTCGCCGGTCTCGTACTGGCC
>JBJHCI010000373.1:0-2692 GCA_050485925.1 Maricaulaceae bacterium | reverse complement strand
CCTCAAAGCCCAGCGTGGTCTGCTTGGCGAGATGGAAGGCGCGCATCAGCGAGGCCTCGAACGCCGACGGGGCCTTGAGCACCTGGCGGAAGGCGGCAATTTCCTCACCGGTCACCTGCCCGTCGGCCTTCGCCATCTTCGCGCCCAGCCCGATCAGCGCCATGGCGAACTCGGCATCATCCACCCGGTGGCCAGGCGGGCAGTCCCCATCAGGGCAGTCGAACGGATCGGTTCCGCCGGTGATGAGATCAGCAAGTTTGCGCCACACGCCCATACACGCTTATCTGCCCTGCCAGAGGCCTGAACGGAAGGGGCAAAAAGCCATGAGCGGCAGTGAGACGGGCCAGGCACGCGGCTGGGATATCTGGATCGACCGCGGCGGCACCTTCACCGACATTCTCGGCCTCGCCCCAGACGGGCAGTTGCAAGCCCTCAAACTCCTGTCCGACAGCGCCCGGTATCAGGACGCCGCCAGCGAGGGTGTGCGCCACCTCCTGGGGCTGGCGTCCGGCGCGGCGATCCCCGCTGGCGCGGTGCGCGGCGTGAAGATGGGCACCACCGTGGCCACCAATGCCCTGCTGGAAGAGCGCGGCGCACCGGTACTGTTGCTGGTCAATGAGGGCTTTCGCGACATTCTGGTGATCGGCGACCAGACCCGGCCGGACATTTTCGCCTTGAAAATCGAGCGGCCCGCCCCCCTGCCCCGCACAATCGTCGAAATTGCCGGCCGGCTGGATGCGCACGGTGCTGAAATCGCCCCGCTGGACGAGGCGGCGGTGCGAAAGGCGCTGGAGATCGCTCGGGGCGAAGGCATCACATCCGTCGCCATCGCCTTTCTTCATTCACATGTGAATAATATGCACGAAACCCGGGCCGGAGAATTCGCCCGCGCGGCCGGATTCACCCATATAAGCCTCTCCAGCCAGGTCAGCCCGCTGGCCCGTATCGTGCCGCGTGCCTCCACCAGCGTGATCGACGCCTATCTTGAGCCCGTATTGCAGGATTATGCCGGGCGGGTGGCAGGAGCGCTGGAAGGCGTGCCGCTCTATTTCATGCAGTCTTCCGGCGGGCTGGCCCAGGCCGGATTCTTCAAGGCGCGCGACGCGGTGCTATCCGGCCCGGCAGGCGGCGTGGTCGGCATGGCCGAAACCGCGCGGGCCGAAGGCGTGGATCGTGTGATCGGCTTTGACATGGGCGGCACTTCTACCGATGTCTCGCGCAGCGAGAACGGCCAGTATGAACGCAGGGGCGAAGTGAAGCTGGCAGGGCGAACCTTACGCGCACCCATGTTGGCCATCCATACCGTCGCGGCCGGCGGAGGCTCCATCCTCCATTTTGACGGCGAACGCGCCCGCTGCGGCCCGCACAGCGCTGGCGCACGGCCCGGCCCCGCTGCCTACGGGCTGGGTGGGCCGGCCACTGTTACGGACGCGAATGTTGTGCTGGGTCGGGTACAAGCAGACTGGTTCCCAACCGTTTTCGGGGAGGATGGAAAATCCCCTCTGGATACCGCTGCCGCGCACCGCGCCTTGCAGGATCTGGCCGATGCGATGGGCGCACAGAGCGCGGAGATGGCGGCAGAAGGCTTCCTTGCGATTGCGGTCGAGGCCATGGCGGGCGCGATCCGCCAGATCACCACAGCGCAGGGCGTGGACCCGCGCACCTACGCGTTGAACGCGTTTGGCGGCGCGGGCGGACAGCATGCCTGCCAGGTCGCGGCCGCACTCGGCATGACGCGCATCCTCATCCACCCCAAGGCGGGCCTCCTCTCCGCATTCGGCATCGGGCTTGCGCCTTTGCGCGATACCCGCGAGGCGGCACTGGAAGCGCCCCTGAATGAGGCAGGGATCAAAGCCGCTACGGCCCGACTGGAAGCGCTGGCAGAGGATGCCAAAGCGGCGCTGACAGCACAGGGCGCAGATAATATTCATATCCGAAATATATTGAATATCCGGGTGGATGGTTCGGACACGGCGATACCCGCTGAGCTGACCGATTTGAGCGATATTATAGCAAACCATGAGGCCGCTCATACGCGCCTGTTCGGCTTCCGCCCCGATGGGAACCGGCTGATCATCGAATCGGTCACGCTGGAGGCCGAGGCGCCCGCCAAGGCGAGCCCGGATGCGGCCAAGCCCGCCTCAGAAGCCGGCCAACCGGCTGGCCGCGCACGGCTCTATTCGGGCGGCAAATGGCATGAGGCACCCGTCTGGCGGATGCGCGAGCTGGGTAGCGGTCAGAGCATAGAGGGGCCGGCCCTGATCATGGAACCGGGTCAGACCATCACGCTTGATCCGGGCTGGCGCGCGCATACTGGCCGGAGCGGCATGCTGGTCATCGAGCGCGCAGGCGAGGCCGCAAAGCCCGCCACCGCCACCACCCGCGATCCGGTCACGCTGGAACTTTTCAACCGCCGCTTCATGGGCATAGCCGAGGAGATGGGCGTGGTGCTGGAGCGCACCGCCCACTCGGTAAACATGAAGGAAAGGCTCGATTTTTCCTGCGCGGTGTTCGACGCCGAAGGCGGGCTGGTGGCCAACGCGCCGCACATGCCGGTCCATCTGGGGTCCATGTCGGCGAGCGTGCGCGCGGCACTAGACGTCCACCCGGACCTCAAGGCCGGAGAGGCGATTGCCCTCAACGCACCGTATAATGGCGGCACGCACCTGCCCGACATTACCGTGATCCAGCC
>JBJHCI010000372.1:0-2706 GCA_050485925.1 Maricaulaceae bacterium | reverse complement strand
GACCTCAACCCCACGCAGGACTATCAGCGCACCGAAGACTTCGAGGACGCGGTGGATTTTCACGCCGCCGCCAAAGCCGCCTGCGACGCGCATGACCCGGCCTATTTCGAAAAGTACAAGCAATGGTGCGATGAGTATTTCTGGCTGAAACACCGTAATGAGCCTCGCGGTGTCGGCGGGATTTTCTACGACCATCTCGACAGCGGCGATCACGCGGCGGATTTCGCCTTTACCCGCGATGTGGGCGAGGCGTTTCTGGAGATTTATCCTGAGATCGTCGCCCGACGGATGGATACACCCTGGAGCGAGGCGGACCGCGAGGAACAGCTGATCCGGCGCGGGCGCTATGCCGAGTTCAACCTGCTTTATGACCGGGGCACAAAATTCGGGCTGGAGACGGGCGGTAATGTCACTTCCATCCTCTCCTCCATGCCCCCGGAAGCGAAATGGCCCTAAGCAGCTAGATCAACCCGGCGCGCGAAGCCAGAACACCGGCCGCAAATCCGATACCCACAAGGACACCCACCTTCAGGAGAAGGGCGGCCACATGCAGGCTGGCGCGCAGCCAGTCGGGCATGTCCTCCAAGTCGGGGACAAGGCTTGAGCTTTCCTTGACCTCCAGCGTGTCGGCACGCGCGGCGTAAATCCCCAGATGCGCCATCATGTCGATGACCAGCCGGGCGAGCGCACTGTCATCGACCTTGATCTCCAGCTTGGAGCCGGCCGGCATGCGCACGATGCGTGCATATTCCTCCGCCTCGTTCTCGCCCGGCGGCATGACCACCAGACGCACCAGAAACTCGGCGAACGGCATGCGTTTGAGGATTGTGTCACGCGTCGCCGCGCTGCCGCCGGCGCGTACCAGGGTATCGCCAGTGGCAAATTCGGTCAGGCGCAACAGGCGCTGGGCAGCGCGCGAGCCCTCGCTCGGCGAGATGAAAGTCGGGGCCACACGGCGGGGACCGGGACCACGCCCGCCGGGGCCACGCGGGTTTTCAAGGCGCGAGCGCGCCGTGCGCGGCGGGGCGGAGAAGCGCGAATGGCGACCGGGTGGCGGCTTGTAGCGCATGAAAGGACGACCGACAGAGCCGGGATAGCTGGCGGCACACTGATCGAACGCGCTGCGCGCGGCGGCAATCGCCTTGGTATGACCCTCATGCTCAAGCTTCGGATCAGTCAGGAGCAGGCGTTCAGCATGAGCGAGATCATTCGCCGCCTGCTTAAGCGCGGGCTTGATCTGCTCATTGCTGGCTTCCACGCGCGCCAGTTCCCCGTCTGGGCCCTGCGGCTGGCCGGGCTGATAGTCCGGCCCCAGCACCTCATTGACCCGGCGGGCGAGCGCGGTATCGCTTTCCGACCAGAGGGCGTGGACGATGCGGTCAAACCCGCTGTCGCGCTCGCGCGGCCAGCCGGGGCGCATCCAGCGCCCCAGATCAAACGACCAGGGCGAGCCGCCATTGAAAAGGCGGGTATTGAGGTCTCGGGAAAATTCGGTCTTCGCGCCGGCACCCAGCGTCTGGTAGTGGACCTCCACATAGTCCATCAGCACCACGCAGGCCCACATCGCCAGCCGGGAGCTGTGCGGCTCATCCTTGCTGATCACCGCCGAGAGCGGCTCTGGCACGATGATGGACTGACCGCCCAGCGGCAGGACCGGCATCAGCCAGTTCAGCGTCTCCTGCTTGACCAGCGGAGCCAGCGGATTGCGTACCTGCGCATAGAGATCGGCCAGTTCCGCGCGCGGACCTTCGGGCAGTGTGCCCGCCCCGCGCCCGCCCATGGACTGTGTGAT
Source organism: Maricaulaceae bacterium (assembly GCA_050485925.1). Taxonomy (GTDB): domain Bacteria; phylum Pseudomonadota; class Alphaproteobacteria; order Caulobacterales; family Maricaulaceae; genus Glycocaulis. Next base: position 914 of record JBJHCI010000372.1, on the reverse strand, counting down.
GGCCACGCGCACCTGATGGCGCAGGGAGAGCTCCTGACTGGCGTGCTCACGCTCCCGATCAGCTTCCGGATCGCGCCGGTGCTGGGCCTCCTCAGCCACCTTCTCGTGATCGTGCAGATAGAGCTGGCTGTCATAGAGGCCAGACCCGATCCGGTAGCGATAGCGCCGGGAGAACACGTCCATCAGGCCGCCCCTCCCTCGCTGAGGGATGCCAGCAGCTTTTCGCGCGGCAGGGTGAAATCGGAGGCGATCCAGTCCGCCTCGAGCGCTTTCAGAGTGTCGCCCAGTGCCGGGCCGCGTTCCATGCCAAGGGCGAGCAGATCAGCGGCCCGGACGGGAAATTCGGGACGCTGCCAGCCCCTTGCGACCGAGAGGCCGGGGCGCAGGGCGGACAACCTTGCTTTCCCGCGGCCAAATGACAGGAAAAGCTGGTCTTCAACAGCTTGGACACCATGCTCATAAAGCCGTGCGCGCAGCTGGGATCGAGTCATGTCAAGGCGTGCAGAATCGGCGGCGAACGCGGCCAAGAGCCGTGTCCGTTCGGCGTTTGACACCTTCATGGCGTCGCAAAGCGCTTCAACCCTCATCGCATCCCCTCCCGCCATCAGTGCCGCTACCCTCAATAGCGGATCTGCTGGCCGGGATTCCTCCCTCTCGGCCAAGAGTATCCTTAAGAAGGCCTCAAAGTCGATAGAGCCCGGTAACACTTCGTTAAGGACGTTGCCCTCGTGCATCGCCCGGACGGCCCCTGACGGGTCCGGCGCAGCGAGCAGCTTCTTGAGTTCCTTCCACACCCGCTCGGCGGAGAGCTGGCTCATGCCGCCTTTCAGCGCCGCGCAGGCGGCCTGCCCCTCCGCGTCCAGAGCCCCGCGGCCATACCAGGCGTGGAAGCGGTAAAAGCGCAGGATGCGCAG
>JBJHCI010000371.1:0-2709 GCA_050485925.1 Maricaulaceae bacterium | reverse complement strand
GTTCACGCGTATACTAGCCAGACCCGCATGACGGCTCACTCCAGCCCCCAAAGGGAGCGCCATGGCAGACGCAACATCGACCCGTCGCAGCACCGACCCCGATCGCCAGTTCATGAGATCGGCCATGGCCGTGCCTCTGCTGGAACGCGAGGAAGAGCTGGAACTGGCCATCGCCTGGAAGGAAGATGGCGATGAGCGTGCCCTGCACAAGCTGACCACCGCCTACATGCGCCTCGTCATCGCGGTCGCGGCAAGGTTCAAGCATTACGGTCTGCCGTTTGCCGACCTGGTGCAGGAGGGCAATATCGGCCTGATGCAGGCAGCCGCCCGCTTCGAGCCGGAGCGCGGCGTGCGCTTTTCCACCTACGCGGCCTGGTGGATCCGTTCCTCCATTCAGGATTATGTGCTGAGGAACTGGTCCATCGTGCGGACCGGCACCACAGCTGCGCAGAAATCGCTTTTCTTCAATCTGCGCCGGCTGCGCGCCCTGATCCGCGATACCGGTTCAGGTGCGCTCAGCCCTGAAAACCGCGCCTATGTCGCCCAAGCACTTAAAGTTGGTGAAGACGATGTCGAGGCCATGGCCGCGCGCCTTTCAGCCGTAGACCGGTCGCTCAACGCGCCCTTCACCGAAGACGGGGACGGGGAGTGGCAGGATCTGCTGGCCGATGAGCGGCCCGATCCGGAAGCGGCTGTCATGGAAGACCGCGACAGCCTGCAGCGCAAGGCCTGGCTGGCTGATGCCATGGGGCGGCTTTCCTCACGCGAGCGTCATATCATCGCCCAGCGTCGCCTGAGCGAGGAGAGCATGACACTCGAAAAACTCGGTCAGGAGTTGGGCATCTCTAAGGAGCGCGTACGCCAGATCGAGCATCAGGCGCTTCAGAAGCTGAAAAAGGCGCTGACCGAAATCACCGGCGACCCGGAGGTCGCCGGACTGATTCCTGCCGGCTAGCGCCCGGGCATCGGGGCAGGCTGAGGCGCATCGACCAGTTCCAGCGCTTGCGGATGATCAAGCGTGATCATCGGCCCGTTCTCCTCATATATCCAGCCGCGCACGCGCACGATCGTTCCCTCAAGCGCACGCAGATCCATGTCCGCCGCCTCGAAGCGGCGCAGGTCGCGGCGCATCACCTGCACGGTAAAGTCTGTGCGCCAGTCCGTGCCGAAATTGAGATAGATGCGCCCGTCACGCGCCTGACCGGTCGAGATGACGCGGCCTTCGACGATCTGCACGCTGTCAAGATTGGGCGCGAGCGCATTGGGGTCGGTGGTGTGAACCAGAAGGTCACGCAAACCCCACGCTCCAAGGCCTGCATCCCGCGCCACCTCCTCCAGCATCAGAAGCTGGGGCGTATAAGCAGTGTTGTCAGCATGGCTATCCACGGCGGCGAGGCCTTCGGCCACAAGCGCCTCCTGCAGGCTGGAGCCGTCGGACAGGCGGGCAACGGCCAGCCAGACGCCGTGCCGGTTGCGCCCCGGCCCGACAGGAACCAGTTCCAGCGTGCGGCCCGCTTCAGCCAGCAAGGCCTCCAGACGCGCGCGGGCAAGTTCTGCAGACGGTCCGGCGCGCGGCGCGCGGATACCGGCAAGGCGCACTTCGATGCGCTCATCGTCCCGCCAGTAGATGAAGCGATCCCCGCTGAGCGCTCCGGCAGTGATTGGCGCGGTATCCGCAGCAAGAGGCGCAGGCTCGCTGACACGCGGTTCGCCACACGCCGCCAGTAACCCCGCCAGCCCTGCCCCGATATAGCTGCGCATGCCGCGCCTCCCATCCCGCTTCACCCCAGTCTGGCAACGCGCCAGAGCGGAGTGAAGCGGAAACGGGTAGGAGCCGCCCTAAAAGAAGATTTCGGCGGCAAAGAAGGCAAAGAAGAAGCCCACCGCCCAGACAATGGCGGCCGAGACGAGCACGATACCGCCCCAGCGGCGCATACGGGCGCAGGCAGCCGCCTGCTTCGGATCCGCCGGACAGGGCGCATTGCGGGTGAACCAGCGCATGGCGAAGGCGCCCAGCAATAACGTCCCCGACAGAGCAAAGAGCGGGCCCTTCCACGCGGTGAAGGCGACAAGGCCCGGCACATTGGCCACCAGTCCCGCCATTACCGCCCCGGCCCCGATCGTCACCAGAAGAGCGGGCAGCGCACAACATACGAGCGTTGAAACGCTGGCAAACAGGGCGATGACCGGCGCACCGGCTTCACGCAGGGCAAGGCGCATCAGCGCGCCTCCGCCCGGCGTATGCCGTTTTCCTGATAGCCTGAACGCCGGATCAGGTCCGTGATCGTCGCATCCTCCAGCTCTGCGCCCTCATGCAGCACGAAGGTCAGGGTCTTGGTGTCAAGATCGACGGTGGCCGCCGCCACTTCGGCGCGCCGCTCGAAAGTGCGTGTCATGGCGAGAGCACAGAAATCGCACACCGCGCCCAGCACATCGACGATGACCAGAGAGCCACCTTCATCGAGGGCGGTCTGCATGGCCGGCGTGATCTGGGCTTCTCTCAGCTCTTCCTGGGCAATGGCCAGCGGCGCAACCACCAGCGGTGCCGAAACGGCAAGAGCGACGGCAAGGGTGAGATTGCGTATAGACATGGAATATCTCCTATTACGTGAGGTTTGACCGCTTCAGAAGCGGTACTGGAACTGGAGGAAGGGTTTGTCGTCGGTGACCGACCAGCCGAACTCGGCCAGAAGCGGGCCTTGAAAGAAG
>JBJHCI010000370.1:0-2723 GCA_050485925.1 Maricaulaceae bacterium | reverse complement strand
CACGCCAGCGGTGTGCACCCATACATCACCACCACGGCTGATCAGGGCGACAAGACCAAGAATATCGCCATGCTCGACCGCGGAATCCAGCCTTGCGCGCACACCCTCGTCGGGCGTGGCCTGCGCCAAGCCGGGCAGCGCGGCACCCAAAGCAACCGCCACACCTCCAGTGGCCAGGACCCGCCTGCGTGAAAGCCGGACAGAATCAATCCTGGGCTGTGGTTTCAAGTGCATTTTCCCTCCCCCGGAATCACTTTTCCGGTCTGCGTAGCAGTCACAACTTGCATATACAAGTTATTTTACCATATGCAGCAGCAAGAGCGGGAATCAGCCACCTTATCGGGCAGACCATGCGCGCATTGGTCCACTTTCGGGCCGGTGGGAATGCACATAAAAGGAATGGCATGAATCACATCGATGCAGCTCGGGCCATGGCGGCCGATTGTCTTTGCTTTCGCGCCCGGCGCACGGCGCGTGCCATCACCCGGCTTTACGATGCAGCGCTGCGGCCCACCGGATTACAGGCCACACAGGTGACGCTGATGAGCGCCATCGCGCTGGGGCCGGAAGGCGCACAGCCGATGGGGATGCTCGCGCGCATCCTGGCGCTGGAGATTTCGACGCTCACGCGCAATTTGCGCGCGCTCGAAAAGGCGGAACTGGTCGAGATCGGCCGCAGCCATAAAGATCGTCGGGTGCGTGTGGCGCGGCTCACCGAAGCGGGCAAGGCCCGGCTGGCCACCGCGCTGCCGCACTGGAAGCAGGCGCACGACCGGATTGTCGCAACCCTTGGCGAACAAACCGCCGAGAACCTGCGAAACGCGCTGGATGCCGCGACAGAGGCTATGGCCGAAGGCGAAGCTCCCACAGACGATGACTAACGCACCGGCTTGATGCTGGTGGCGGCCGCCCCCATCAGGAGGGGGCGCAGCACACAGAACGGTCGTGCGCTGAATTCCGCTTTTCAACTCAGCGGATATCTGCTTCACTCAGAAAGTTGGATTGGTTATCGCGATTGTTTGCTGGTATTATTTGGCTTATGACCTGAAAAATCAGGACATTTATGCCTTCATTCCTGTTTGAGCAGTGTGCTGTGACTGATTTTCTTGGATGGTATCACTTCGTTCTGGCAGCCGGCGCCACTCTCCTTTGCGTTGTTCTTATCTGGCTTGCGCCCCATATGCCCAGGCTGACGGGCAAGCGCCGTGCCCGGCAGACCGTGCAGGCAATTCACACCCGCCCCATACCACGCGTGGGAGGCGTGGCGGTATTCAGTGTCTTTGCCATGAGCGTCGCGTTTGCACCCGCGGAGATTGCCTCAACCTACGCAAAGTTCCTCCTTGCCGCGAGCATCTTGTTCGCCGCCGGCCTCGCCGAGGATCTGGGCTTCGCGGTCTCGCCGGCGAAACGGTTACTGGCCGCCGTCACCGCCAGCCTGGCCATCATGGCCCTGTTGGGTATCTGGTTGCCGCGCGCGGATATTCCGGGCCTCGACACATTGCTGGGCTATTGGGCGGTCGGTGTTCCGGTCACGCTTTTCATCACCGTCAGCATCGCACATGCCTTCAATCTCATAGACGGCGTCAACGGCCTTGCGTCACTGGCCGCGATGGTGGCAGCCACTGCAATGGCGATGATCGCTCATCGGGCCGGCGCGCCGTTCATGGTTAGCTTGGCCACGCTGATGGCGGCCACGGTATTCGGCTTCTTCCTGCTGAACTTCCCGGCTGGCAGAATTTTTCTGGGCGACGCCGGCGCCTACACGTTGGGCTTTGTGCTCAGTTGGTTCGGCATCGCGCTACTCGTCAGGGCGCCGGAAATCACACCATGGGCGATCCTGCTGACCCTTTTCTGGCCCGCCGCGGATATAATCTTGGCAATGTTCCGCAGGCTGCGACGCAAGGTGGAAGCGATGGCGCCTGACCGGCTCCATGCCCATCACATGGTCATGCGCTCACTCGAAATCTATTTCCTCGGGCGAGGGCGAAGAAACATCGCAAACCCGCTGAGCACGCTGATACTGGCGCCGTTCGTGATCGCGCCACCGCTCACCGGCGTACTGCTCTGGAATGAACCACGCCTGGCACTGGCCGCAGTTGGGTTCTACGGCGCCGTATTCTTTATCGGCTATGTTACCGCGATCCCACTGCTTAAACGTGTCGCCGCGCGCAGCCGCCCGGAGTTTGCCGGAAAGGGCCTTCCGGCGAAAACTCCGATGGCAACGCGATAGCAGGCACACGAACAACCGGAGACGGAGGGCCTGCACACGGCCTGAGAACGGCCAGCGCAGCGGCCCACGCGGAAATCGCCCCTCCCCCCCGGAACAACCATCGGAGCCTTGCCGGTGCCCCCGCACAGTGCGCGCGCGACCGATCAGAGGATCGTTCTGAGGGCAGAACGGGGACAGCACAGGGGAAACCAACTGAGAACGTTTCAAACGCTCCCCGAAAAGCCCGGACTGATCAATAATCTGATGTGAGAATGGCGCTCTAGTGAGGATGAAACTGGGAACTTCTATATAATTGTAGTTGCTCTATAATTTGCGGCAGAAGTCTTCGCTATTAACCGAAGTGCCCAAGAGCGTGCGCCAGGTCATCAATGATGTCCTGGGGATGCTCCAATCCGACGGAAAGGCGCAGCAGCCCCGCCGGAGCCATGGTTGCCGGCCCCTCGACCGAGGCCCTGTGCTCAATGAGGGACTGTGTCCCGCCGAGGCTCGTTGC
>JBJHCI010000369.1:0-2742 GCA_050485925.1 Maricaulaceae bacterium | reverse complement strand
TCTTGATGGAGAGAAGCTGGCTCTTCTGCACCTCGCCCGCGCGGTGATGGATGCGGTGCACGCTGCCCGCAGCATGGACGAGATCAGCGAACGGGGCATCATGGATGGCCTTGACCTCGGCGCGCGTCCAGTCGATGCGAGGGGTGGCAAGGCGCGCGATATCGGCAAGCGGCGAGGCAGAGGGCATGAGCGGACTCCATTCCGGCGGGGAAGGGACAGAGCCTAGAAAGACCGGCTTCCTGCCACAAGTGGGCCTTGCGGTTATGTGCGCGCGTCGGCTGCGCCATTACTGGCCTCTTCTTTTCGTCATCGCGTTGATTGGCGTCGGGGTGTTTGCGCTGTGGCCGGGAGACAATGACCCGCCGGACCTGTTCGGCCAGCACGTGATCAACCATGTCTTCGCGTTTGTGGTGCTGACCATGCTGGCCCGGGCCGCCTGGCCGCATCTGAGCCGTCTGCAGCTATTTCTCGCCCTGCTGGGCCTTGGCGTGCTTATCGAGGTGTTACAGGCGATACCGGTCCTGCAGCGCACATCGTCCCTCGCCGATATCGCGACCGACGCCGTCGGCATCGTGATCGGTCTGGTGCTGGTCTGGATCGCAGGACAGCTCGCCGGTGAGCCATGGTAGAGGGCGCACGTCCGCCCTTCACGCCCTGGCGGGCTGGCCCGCCACGCTTTGCTGTTGGCCTGAAGCCGATTGAATCGACACACTGGCTCCTGCCCGATACCGAGGCACACACCCTGCCCGAGCGGACCGTGCTGCTGCGGGACAGGCCGGCCACCAGCGTTCAGGAAGAGAGAGCCCTGCCCGCCGCGCGGGCGGCGGCAGCGCTCGCGGGCAAGGCGATGGGTCTTGAGGATGACCCGTCCTCGGACGGTCATCCGCTCTGGCGGCTCGCGCATCATGTCAGCGACGATCTGGTGCTGATGATACCCGGCGATGAGGGCTGGCGGGTGGGGGCCGCAGTGCTCACCTCGCCCACCTTCTTCTCCCTGCCCCATGCGGCAGGCAAGACCCTGCACCAACTGCACGCGCCGGTGCCGGACGGGGATCGGCTTGCAAGCCGTATTGCCCGCGTCTTTGATCATGTCCGACCCGGACAGGTGCTTGAGCGCTTCAACTGGACCCTGCAGGCCGGCAATGACCGCTATACGCCCGATGGCGCGCCGCTGCGGGCAAGGGCGATGTCTGCGAAACCGCAGGCGGCAGGCTCGCTCCTGCATATACGTGTCGAACGCCAGACCATCACGAAATTGCGTGAGAGCAGCGCGGTGCTCTTCACCATCCGGGTGTGTATCGATCCGGTGGCGGCGCTTGCCTCAGAAGAAAAGACCGCCCTTGGGGCGGCCTGGCACGGCGCGGACGAGACCGCACGCGGCTACAAGAAATGGGCAGTGCTGGACCATCTGGTGGCCGCAGCACTGCCCAAACCCTGATCAGGCATCGCTGCCCTTGCTTTCCTTGGCGGCAGGTGCCTCCACCGGCTTGCCGTCCAAATTGCGGGCCACATCGCCATACCAGGCGGGCGGCACGATGCCATGTTTGTCGAAGTCGCGGGTGTATTTCACGACAACGCCAGACAGGAACAGGATCGCGATGACGTTCGGGAATAGCATCATGGAATTGGCCACATCCCCGAACCGCCAGAGGCCATCCACGTTGACGACCAGCGTCCCGAGGAAGGCGACCGCCACCCACACGAAGCGGAACGGACGGGCTGCCCAGTCACCAATGATGTAGGTCGCGGAGGTTTCCGCGTAGTAGGACCAGCCAATAATGGTGGTGAAAGCGAACAGGCCTTGCGCAGCGAGGATCACCCACCCCCCGGCGAAAATCCCTTCCGCAAAGGCCGCTGTGGTGATGGCCGAGGCCTGCAGCGCGTCCGACTGCCAGGCATATTCCACCACCGAGCCATCCAGATTCGGATAGGCACCGGCCACGGTCAGGATGACCAAGGCGGTCATGGTGCAGATGATCACCGTGTCGATGAACACACCCAACATGGCGATCTCGCCCTGCTTGACGGGGTTCTTGGTCTGCGCGGCGGCGTGGGCGATCGGCGCGGAGCCCTGGCCGGCCTCATTGGAGAAGAGGCCGCGTGCCACGCCCGCCCGGATGGCAGCCAGCACCACATACCCGGCAAAGCCGCCAGCGGCTTCGCGGAAACCGAACGCTTCGGAGAAGATCAGCGCGAAGGCACCGGGAATTTTGTCGGCGTGCGTGATCAAGATGATCAGGGCGATCAGGATATAGGCCACCGCCATGAAGGGCACGATACGCCCGGCCACGGTACCAATAGACTTGATGCCACCGATGATCACCGCGAAGACGAGCAGGGCAAGCGCCGCGCCGACCACCCAGCGCGGCAGGTCAATGCCCAGCGAGGTGCTGGCTTCTACGGCGGACTGGGTGACCGAGTTGGCCTGAATGGCGCCGCCCGTGGCAACGGCTGAGCAGATCGTGCCGATGCAGAACAGAATCGCGAGCCATTTCCAGTTCTTACCGAGCCCGTTCTGGATGTAGTACATCGGGCCGCCATGATACTTGCCGTCGGCGTGCTTCTCCCGGAAGCGCACGGCCAGCGAGCTTTCGGCATAGGCGAGCGCCATGCCGAAGATGGCCGTCACCCACATCCAGAAGATCGCACCCGGTCCGCCCAGCGTGATGGCGGTTGCCACACCGGCCAGATTGCCTGTGCCCACCTGCCCGGAGAGTGCGGTGGAGAGGGCCTGCCAGGGCG
>JBJHCI010000368.1:0-2755 GCA_050485925.1 Maricaulaceae bacterium | reverse complement strand
AGCGGTGATGCCGGGCTCGCGCTCGGTGTAGCCGAGGCTGCGGCCCTGCAGGAAAACTGGAGCGCCGCCGAGGACGCCGCGAGCGAGGCCCTGAACCTTGACCCCACGCTGGTTCGCGGCTGGCAGGTGCGCGCGCAGGCGCGCCTTGAACTGGGCAATCTTGATGGTGCCGCCGCCGATATCAGCGAAGCACTGGCCACCAATGACGAGAATATCGACGCGCTGGTCTTGCGCGGCCGCATCAATGAGGCGCGCCGGCTCGGCGGGGGATAAGCTCAAATGAGCTGTCAGGGGAGTTCGCCATGCCTGAAGAACCTGTCCTGCCGATAGACGATCCCCGGCTGAAACAGGCCTCCACGCCGGTTGAACACATTGATGACGGCGTACGCGAACTGGCAGAAGACATGTTCGCCATTATGGACCGGGCAAATGGGGCAGGCCTTGCCGCCGTGCAGATTGGTGTGTCCGTGCGGCTTGTGGTGATGGACGTCACCGATACTTCCGGCACACGCCACCGCCTTGCGCTTGTGAACCCCGAACTGACCAGCCTGTCAGAAGAAACGGCGGTGAATACGGAAGGCTGTCTGTCCATGCCGGGCTACGAGCTACCCGTGAGCCGCTCTGTCCGGGCGGCGGCTGCTTTCACTGATCTGGACGGCAATCGCCAGGAAATCCGTGGCGACGGTCAGTTGGCCGTCTGCCTTCAGCACGAGATCGATCACACTAATGGCATCCTGTTCACCGACAGGGTATCCGGTCTCCGGCGTGAAAGGGCGCGTGCCTATTTCGCCAAGGCGCGCCGCCAGCACGAACGGCGGCACTAGCCACATTGTTAGCATACGGATCGTCCGGCTGCTAACAAACTACAGAAATCATTCAGGAAATTGTGTGCAGGCTCTTGCCTGACAGGGTGTGTTCCGTCAAGCTTTCCCTGTCAGTTATGGAGAGGGCCATGAACGGACATGACTTTGCCGCGCAGTTGAGGGGCGCGCGGCTGACCACAGCCGAAGTGTTGTATTACCGCCCCGATTATCCGTCCCTGCTGCAGAGCTTTTGCTGGCAGACCCAGGATGTTGCGCCGGACTTCCCACGCCTCAAGGCGTTTCTCGATCATTGGCGCCGCGAGATTGAGGCGGTGATACACTCGGTACGGGTCGCTCATGTGGAGCTGGTAAGGCCGGCTGAATGGCGCGGTGCAGCCCTGATGGAAAAGCTCAACTGAGCCGACGGGCGCAAGCAGTGCTTGCCGCGCGCGCCGGGCCCGCTATCCTCATGCGCCATGACCGCGCTTCTTGCTGCCCTGTCCCTGTTACTGGCGATGGTTCCGCCGGGAATCGGCCTTGTCCCGCAGGGCGAAGCGGTCGAGCGCACGCGCCCCGTTTCCATCGAGGAGCGGCTGGCGCAGCGCCTTGCCGATCTCGCTGAAGCGGCCACCCAGACGCAGGGCGAGGCGATTGCCGAGGAAGTACGCTCGCTTTGGCGCCAGTCGGGCGGGGCAACCGCCCAGCTATTGCTTGACCGGGCCGAGCGTGCCCTGGCGGAGAACGATCGCGAGACGGCTGAACGCCAGTACGCCCATCTGCGCCGTCTGGAGCCCGAGTTTGCCGAGGGCTGGTTCGCTTCCGCCGAGCTGGCGATCGCCCGCGGCCAGTGGGATTTCGCGCTGGATGCTCTGACCGAGACGGTCTCGCTGGAGCCGCGCCGTTTTGATGCCTATGCCCTTCTGGGCCGGGCCCTGGAACGGGCCAGTGAACCGCGCGCGGCGCTGGCGGCGTATGAAGAGGCATTGCGTGTTCACCCCTGGCACGCGCAGGCTCGCCAGGCCCGTGCACGCCTCGAAGACCAGCTGGCAGGCCGTGCGCTCTAGTTTCCTTTCCCTTGTCGCCGGGCTCTGCCTTGCTTGTCTCACCAGCCCTGCGAGCCTTGCCATGCCATCTGTCGATGCGTTGCTGGAAAAACCTTCGGTCGAACCTGTGGGTCAGTTCGAGACGGTGGCGGGCACGCGCCTGCACTTCCTTGAAACCGGCCCTGAGGGCGATATTCCGATACTGGTCCTGCACGGGGCGTCGGCCAATTTGCGTGATCCGCTCCTTGCCTTGCACGAGGCGCTGTCAGACCGGCGGGTGATCTGGATGGACCGGCCGGGGCTGGGCCACTCTGAACGCCCGAACGGGCGCTGGAACCCGCAGGCCGAAGCACGCCTCATTGCCGCCTTCCTCTATCAGCGCGGCATAGACGAGGTGATCGTCGCCGGTCATTCCTGGGGCGGGGCAATTGCCATGCGTCTGGCACTGGACCATCCGCGCACAGTGTCCGGCGTGGTGCTGATCGGGCCGGCCCTGATGTCGAATGTCGGCAATGCCGCGCTCTACAATCGGGCCACGCACTGGCCCTTTATCGGCCCGGTGATCACACGCCTGATCGTACCGCTGACCGCCCGCGCGCAACTGCAATCGGGTGCCGAGAGCGCTTTCGCGCCAGAAGCCGTGCCGGAAAACTATGCGCAGCGCACCGCGCTCGACCTTCTCGTCACCGCGCGGGTGTGGAAGGCCAATGCCGCGGACATGGCGCAGGTCAACACCCATCTCGCCGAACAGGATCGCCGCTATGGCGAGATCACCCAGCCCGTCATCATCATCGCCGGAGCAGAGGATAGCGTGGTCTCCACCCGCCGCCATTCGCTCGTGGCCGCCGAAATGCTGAGTGATGGCGGGGTGATCGTGATCGAGGGGGCGGGTCACAACCCCCATTTCGC
>JBJHCI010000367.1:0-2773 GCA_050485925.1 Maricaulaceae bacterium | reverse complement strand
CTTGTGAACTGCGCCGGGATTGGCTGGGCGGAGAAAACCGCGCGCCGCTCCTCCTCAGGCGATATTGTCGGCCACCAGCTCGACAAGTTTGCCCTCGTCGTGAACATCAACCTCATCGGCTCGTTCAACTGCGCCGTGATGGCCGCAGAAGGCATGCTCACCCTCGACCCCGATGCCTCTGGCCGCGGCGTCATCATCCACACCGCCTCCGTAGCCGCGCAGGACGGTCAGATCGGCCAGGTGGCCTATTCGGCTTCCAAGGGCGGGATTTACGGTATGACGCTGCCCATGGCGCGCGATCTTGCCCGTGAAGGGATCCGTGTGAACACCATATTGCCGGGCTTCTTCGAGACGCCGATCTACCAGCAGATGCCGCCGGAAGTGAAAGTGAATCTCGCAAGCCATCTGCAATTCCCGCAGCGCTTCGGCACGCCCGCTGAATATGCCGATCTCGTCGCCTTCATGGTCGGTAATGACTATATTAATGCCGAATGCGTCCGCCTTGATGCGGGTGCGCGCATGCCTCCGAAGTAAGGGGCTGAGGATAGCAGGGCCGTCGCCGCAGGTGGCGGCCCTGATGTCGGAAAGAGCCTTGTCACCGTGAAATATGGCCGACTGGAACGCGAGCGGAAATTCTTGCTGGCCGGCCTGCCGGACCTGCCGGCGGGAGCGGAAGATGTCTGCCTTGTGGACACCTATTTCCGGCACACTCGCCTCCGGCTGAGGGAGATCCGCAAGCGCGGAACCGAAACGGTCTTCAAGCTGACCTTCAAGGATCAGCTTCCCGGTGGGCACCACTGGATCAACAGCTTCCCGATCAACGCCGACGAAGCTGCTATCCTTCGATCCCGGCTTGAGGGCGCAGAGCTTCGCAAGACCCGCTGGCAGTGGACGCAGGAGGGCGGGCTGGCCATCTGCGTGGACCTGTTTGACGGTGAGCTGGCCGGGCTGGTCGTGCTGGAGGTGGAGGCGACAAGCGATGAACACCTGCGTGGCTTTCAGCCTCCTTTTCCAGTCGTGAGCGAGATTACATCCGACATCCGGTTCAGCGGCGCGCGGCTGGCCGTGCACGGCCAGCCCGGATAGTGCCTTACCCGCAACCGGGGTGGCCTTGCGGCGCGCCCAGGCCGGCGTGTCACCCTGCCGCACCCCGTAACTGCAATTCATTCGCATAAACTGTTGGCAGGCGCCGCGCCGTCCTGTAGGTGAGACTTATTCTCAGTTTCATTCTCGTCAGGGACGACGCCACAACCATGCGCACGCTTCTTCTCGCCGGCACAGCCGTGCTGGCCCTCAACGCTCACGCCTTTGCAGAAACTGCATCGGAGGCCGATACCGGCGTCGAAACCATCACGATTATCGGTCTGAAGGGCGATGCCCGCCGCGTTGCCGGTTCGGCGACCCTGCTGCCCAGCGAAGTGCTGCAGGTGCAGGACTATACCGATATCAGTCGGGTGCTGCGTCAGGTGCCGGGTGTTAACATCCAGGAAGAAGACGGCTACGGCCTGCGCCCGAATATCGGTCTGCGCGGCACTGGGCTCGACCGCTCTGCCAACATTGTCATCATGGAAGACGGTATTCTGGCCGCCCCGGCACCTTATGCCGCTCCTGCGGCGTATTACTCCCCGTTTGTCGGCCGGATGGCCGGGGTCGAGATCGTCAAGGGCGCCGCAGCGGTGCGGTATGGCCCGCGTACCCAGGGCGGTTCGGTCAACTTTCTCTCCACCCCGGTACCGGATAGCTGGTCAGGCCGTCTTGCGCTGACGGCGGGCGAAGAAAATGCACGCCGTATCCATGCCTATACCGGCGGCATGACCGAGGTTTCGCCGGGCGTGCGCCTTGGCGGGCTGGTCGAGGCCTATACGGACGCGGCTGACGGCTTCAAGACCATCGACTTCCATCCGGACCGGAACACGGGCTTCAGCCTTACCGATTTCGGTGCGCGCGTGCGGGCCGAGTTTGATGGTGCAGGCGTCACGCACGGCCTGGAGCTGCGCTACCAGACCTCTGATGAGACGTCGGACGAGACCTATATGGGCCTCACCGATGCGGATTTTGCTGCCGACCCGTTCCGCCGCTATGCGGCCAGCGCCAACGACCAGATCAATGTCGACCAGTCGCGCTGGGTGCTGCGCTACGATGCGGCCTTCGATAACGGGCTGAACCTGACCGCGCTTGCCTACCGCAATGAGGTGGCCCGCAACTGGTTCAAGGTGGAGGGCGTGAATGCCGGGGCGGGCCGCCGCTCGCTCGGCGCCGTGCTGTCCGATCCGGTCACCTATGCGGCTGAATACGCCATTCTCACCGGCCAGCCGGGCCTAGTTTCCATCAATGGAGCGGTGATCAGCCGGAATAATAACCGCTCCTATGTCGCCGAAGGCATTCAGGCCGAGCTTGCGGGTGATGCAGCCCTGTTCGGTGCGCAGCATCGCTGGCGGGTGGGCGTGCGCGCGCACCGGGACTCCGAAGACCGCTTCCAGAACGAGGTCTTCTACCGCATGGACAATTCCACGCTGGTGCAGACCGGTGCGCAAGCGCCCGGTCAGCACGACAACCGGATCGGCGAAGCCGAGGCAGTGGCGGTCTTTGTCCATGACGAGATCAGCTTTGGCCGCCTCGTCCTCACGCCCGGCCTGCGCTATGAGCGCATTGAGGGTAAGCAGACCCGTTGGGCCGCCACCGACCCGACCCGCGCCGGCACCACCACCGTCGTTACCAGCACGACCGACGTATTCATTCCCGGTATCGGCTTCCGCTACGCCGTGAACGAGAC
>JBJHCI010000366.1:0-2782 GCA_050485925.1 Maricaulaceae bacterium | reverse complement strand
CTCCACATCCTGCATCCAGAGGCCTTCACGCGGCTCAGCCTTCACTAGCGCTTTCATGCGGTTTCCTCCGGGGCAGGTGTTTGATCTTTGCCGGAGTATCTAGCGCATTGTGGAGGCCCGGCGAAGGGGATGGGTGCAGGCGCTCAGTCCAGGATCGTGACAGGCGGAAACAGCCGCACCATGAAGCCGGTCTTCGGGAACGGCAGCAAAAGGAACGCTCACGGTGCCTCCTGCCCCACAGCGGGTCTAGCGCGAAGATACATGACCGCGGCGACGGGGAAGGTGAGCATGAACGGAATGAGCAGCAGGCCCATGATCTCGGCCACATACCCGTTCGACCCGGATATCCAGGTCACCGCGATGGCGAGCGCCCCGAGCGCTGGCGGAACCGCGAGCATGCGCCGGCCCTCCGCCAAGAACAGGCCGGCAAGCAACGCGCCATAGGCCGCGATCAAACCCCATTTCACCCACGTGTCGAGCGTGAGCCTCTCAATCTGCGCCGGCAGGATGGTGTCGAAGGCGTCCACGTCCGGACATTCAGCCCGCCCGACAGGCGCCGCAGGATCGGCCAGCCGCACATCCTCGTTGCAGGCCGGATTCTCCAGCTCATGAAGAATGGCGTTCATGATCGCGTTTTCCTGCCAGTCCGCCGGGATCGCCGCCAAGGCGAGGCCGACGCCCAGCAGCGCCAGCAAATTCCCGCGCAGGGCAAGACCGAGAAAGAAGGCCGCAGCCATACCGGCATAGGCGACAGGGAAGAACCAGTCGAGAAACTGCACCCGCACCAGCCAGGCGCGCAGCGCAACCGCCTCCTCGCCCATCAGGAAGCGCAGATCGGAAACCTGCCGGGCAAATTCCAGCGCCAGGATGGGAGTCGCGTACCCGTCGGTCATGGGCGCCGCGCCCTCCGGCGCTGGCGGCATGTTCATCAGCACGGCGATCACCGTGGTCGCCGCAGCGAAAACAAGCGTCGCCACAAAGGCCCAGCGCGATGGTGTCATGATCAGCCCTCCCGCCGTCATGGGGCTGGATGGCGCCGCGAAGGTCAAGAAATTCCGCGTTCCCCCGTTTTGAGGGAATGGACTCTCATCCCCGTTTCACCAGCCGGCCTGCCACCTCTTCGCCTATCGCCAGCGAGGCCGTGAGACCGGGACTTTCAATGCCATAAAGGGCGATCAATCCTTCAAGCCCGTGCATGTCCGCCCCGTCAATGCGGAAATCCGGCTGCGCCTCGCCGGGGCCGTGCAGCTTGGGCCGTACGCCCGCATAGTCGGGCACCAGCGCACCATCGGGCAGGTCCGGCCAGAAACGGCGGATCGTATCGTAAAAGCCTGCCGCCCGCGCCGGGTCGACCGTGTAGTCGGGCGCATCGACAAAGGCGAGATCGGGTCCGAATCGCCCCTGCCCACCCAGATCGCGCCGGTAATGCGTGCCCAGCGCGCCGAGAATCGGCAGCGGATAGACCAGATGCGAAAACGGCGCCCGCCCCTGCAGCGCGAAATAGACGCCCTTACCGTAATGGAGTTTGGGGATGTACTCAGGGCGATAGGCCTGGATAGACGCCCCAGCGTCCTGGGCGCCGAGCCCGGCGGCAATCACCAGATACCGCGCCGTCACTTCCGTCGCCTGCTCGCCTCCGGTGCGAACGGTAAAGCCGCCGCCGGGAAGCGGCGTCGCACCAGTGAAGGGCGTATTGACCGCAATCGCTCCGCCCTGCGCGGAGATCAGCCCGGCGAGCGCATCCATAAAGCCATGGGCGTCCATCACGCCGCTATCGGGCGAGAGCAACGCCGCCTCAGCGCGCAGGCCGGGTTCCAGTGCCTGTGCGCCGGCGCGGTCGAGACGCTGCAGGCCTTCCACGCCATTGGCCTTCGCGCGGCTGTGGATCGCGTCGAGCCTTTCGATCTCGTTCGGTTCTGTTGCCACCACCAGCTTGCCACAGCGAACGTGCGGGACATGGTGGCGTTCGAAAAAGGCATAGAGCATGCGCCGCCCTGCCACGCAGAGCCGCGCCTTCAGCGAGCCGGCCGGGTAGTAGAGCCCGGCATGGATCACCTCCGAATTGCGCGAGGAGACGCCCTGCCCGATCGCCGGCGCGGCCTCGATGACGACCGTCTCCAGCCCGCGCCGCGTCAACGCCTCGCCAATCGCCAGCCCGACAGCGCCTGCACCGACGATTATGGCCTCGGTGTCAAAACTCATGGACGGCCTGAAAGGACATGTACCTTGCGCGCCTCCCGCAACTCCGCCGCTAAACCACCCCCAACCGTTTCCCCACCTTGGTGAAGGCCTCGACGGCGCGGTCGATCTGGTCGGGTGTATGCGCCGCGCTCATCTGTGTGCGGATACGCGCCTTGCCTTTCGGAACCACCGGATAGAAGAAGCCGATCACGTAGACGCCCTCGTCCATAAGCGCGCTCGCCATATCCTGGCTGAGTTTGGCATCGCCCAGCATGACCGGGATGATCGGGTGCTCCCCGGGCAGAAGCTCGAACCCGGCCTCGCTCATGCCGGCGCGGAAGCGTTTTGCATTACTGAAAAGCTGCGCGCGCAGATCATCGCCGTGCGCGACCATGTCGAGGGCTTTGAGGCTCGCGCCCGCAATCGCCGGAGCCAGCGAGTTGGAGAAGAGATAGGGGCGGGAGCGCTGGCGCAGAATGTCGATGACGGGCTGGCTGGCGCAGGTGAACCCGCCCATCGCCCCGCCAAGCGCCTTGCCGAGCGTGCCGGTGACGATATCGACCCGGCCGAGCACGCCGCAATGCTCGGTGCTGCCCCTGCC
>JBJHCI010000365.1:0-2787 GCA_050485925.1 Maricaulaceae bacterium | reverse complement strand
GTGCCCAGCCGGCACGACACGCTGGCCGGGCGTGACCCGCTGCAGCCCGCCAGAGAGGATCAGGGCGTCCTCTTCCACCGCGCCGCGCAGATACACCTCTCCGCCCTCGGTGTGAAGCAGTTCCACGCTGCGCGGTTCCAGCGAATAGCCCTCTGCCCCGTTGGTCAGCAGATAGACCGTCCACAGGCCACGGCGGCCTTCAGCGAGAGCCGTGAGCGGTGCCCAGAAGCCGCGCTCTTCCAGCGCGCCGGGCACAACAAGCCGACCCACCTCGCCAGCGGAAATGCCTTGTCCTGCGGACACCTCGAACACGGCTTCAACCGAACGTGTAGAGCGGTCCACCACGCCCGTGAGTGCGCGCAGGCGCGCCTGCGCG
Organism: Maricaulaceae bacterium; assembly: GCA_050485925.1. Taxonomy (GTDB): domain Bacteria; phylum Pseudomonadota; class Alphaproteobacteria; order Caulobacterales; family Maricaulaceae; genus Glycocaulis. Next base: position 2,411 of record JBJHCI010000365.1, on the reverse strand, counting down.
CTGCGCCGTCCAGCCTCCAGCGTGTAGGTGCCACCGGGTTCTAGACGGGCGGCATCGGCGGCGGGCAAACCAACCCGAAACTCCAGCACACCATCCTCAACCAGATGAAAGAGCGGCGCGCCGGGCGCGAGCACCGCGCCCTCATCAGCCAGCCTGCGCGTGATCACCCCATCGAAAGGCGCATCAAGCCGGGCGAGTTCCAGCTGTACCTCAAGAGCGCGCGCAGCAGCGCGGGCCGCTTCGGCCTGCGCTTCGGCAGCGCGGGCGCTGGCACCGGCTTCATCCAGACGCTGGGCGGAGACATGGCCGCGCTCCACAAGCTGTTCCTGACGGCCAAACGTGGTGCGGGCGAGCGCGGCCTGCGCGCTTGCAGCTTCCGCATCTGCACGCGCCGCGGCCAGCTGGGCTTCCAGCGTGCGGGTATCGAGCGAGGCCAGGGTGTGGCCGGCCTCGACCCGGTCGCCGACATTGACCGCAATATCCGCCAGCCGCCCGCCGGACTGGAAGCCCAGTGCACTCTCGCGCCGTGCGGTCACAAGGCCGGGAAAGCGCGCCTCGATACCCACCTCATCGAGATAGGTGACCGTGAGAACGTCCACCGGCACCGCATTCGTGGCCTGAACTGGCGCACCGGCCTCTGCACTGGCTCCGCGCAGGACACTGACCAGCACAGCGATAAAAGCAATTGCTATCGCAACCGACAGGACCGCGGCGGTGAAACCATGCCGACGCAGGAGCTTCGCAGATGCCATCACCTGTCCTCACTTAAGCGTGGAACAGATATAGTTCATCTAACAGCGTTAGAAAAGTGAACGGCGTTTAATTTTCTTCTTTTTTGGCGTCGAGCCATGCGTGGAGTTTGGGCGTGGCCAGGCCACGAGCCGTCACCTCGGCATGGTAGGCGATCACATCATCAAGCGACAGGTGGGCGCATTTTTCCTTCCCGCGCGGGAAATCCGGCAGGGTTACAGCGAGCATGGTAAGGCCATGCGCGGAAGCCCAGACCGACATGGCGGCAAGATATACATCGCAAGGGCGGAACCAGCCGTCGGCCACGCCCTGCTCAATCATGAGATCAAGATGCTCTGCTGCGGCATATCCGAAAGAGCCTTGCCTGTCCTCGAAATGGGTCTCGAACCAGCTGGAAAAGGCCAGCCGGTAGTGGGCGGGCTGTTCCAGCCCGGTTTCCACATAGGCGCGCAGGCACTCCTCGCATACCAGCGGTCCTTCCGTCACTGTGCCCGCCACCTTGACCAGGCGCGCGAAGAGCCGTTCGAAGAACTGCTCGCGAATCTCATCGAACAGGGCTTCCTTGGAATCGAAATACTTGTAGAGCGCCGCCGGGGAGTAATCGATGCGTTCGGCAATGCGCCGCATCGAGATGCCTGCCTCGCCTTCCTCAGTGAAGATAGCTTCCGCGGCCTCCAGAATGGCATCACGCACCTTGCGCCTGCGGCGCTCGGCCGGGCTCAGCTCATCTTCTTCGAGCGCCGTTTCAGCGGTCATCCATTATCCCTTTGCGCATGGTATGCCCTATGTCAGCCCCCGCTTGAAAATGGCATACCCAAGGCTTGATATAAGACCGGCTTTACCAATCCGTCAAAATCCCACGCAGTTGACCGGGATATAGGAGCGCCCGCCCGCATGACCGTTTTTAACGCCCCGCCAGCCCCGTTGGACGGGGAAATCCTTACCGTTCCTGCCGCCTCCGCCAGCATGCTGACCCGTCTGGCAAGGCGGCGCTCCACGCGCGCTATCGATATGTCCGGCCCCGGCCCTTCGCGCGAACAGCTCGACACGCTCATTCGGGTTGGTGCGCGCGTGCCCGACCACGGCAAGCTTTTTCCCTGGCGTTTCATCGTTTTTGACGGGGAGGCACGCTCACGTTTTGGCGAAATACTGGAAGAAATCACCCGCGCAGATCATCCAGACGCCCCGCCGGAACGGCTCGCGCTGGAGCGCGGACGGTTTGAACGCGCGCCGGTGGTTATCGCCGTGATCTCGCAGGTCACCGTGCCGCACAAAATCCCCGAATGGGAACAAATCCTGTCGGCGGGCGCGGTCTGTCAGACCCTGCTTCTGGCCGCGGATGCGATGGGCTTTGGCGCACAATGGCTGACCGAGTGGTACGGCTATGACGCGCGCGTGCTTGCCCGGATGGACCTTGGCGAAAACGAGCGCGTGGCGGGTTTCATCTATATCGGCACACAGGCCGTCCCGGCCATAGAGCGCCCCCGCAAGCCCCCATCCGTGACACGCTGGGCGGGCTGATAGCCTGATGCCATCAACCCGCCATCCCGTGCGGGGTAACTCAGTAGCGGTAGTGGCAGATCTGCCGCCCGCGGGCATCGAACACCCGCAGCCTCGCCTCATATCCGTACATCTCTATCGGTTGGGGCGTATTCCATCCG
>JBJHCI010000364.1:1286-2791 GCA_050485925.1 Maricaulaceae bacterium | reverse complement strand
TCACCACGTCGCGCCCGGTACGGATGCCGCCATCGGCGCGCAGGGTCACCCGCTCGCGCAGGCCGTTCAGGGACAGCACCTGATGGGCTTCTGACAGACCCAGCTCCAACGGCGCGCCGGCAAACTTGATGGAGGTCTGCGGGCTCGCGCCCGTGCCGCCCACATTGCCGGAGATCAGGATCACATCGGCCTGCGCCTTGGCGACACCGGCGGCCACCGCGCCCACGCCGGCGGCGCTGACCAGCTTCACCGCGACGCGCGCGTCCGGGTTGATCTGTTTGAGGTCATAGATGAGCTGGGCCAGATCCTCGATCGAATAGATGTCATGGTGCGGCGGCGGGCTGATCAGCGTCGTGCCGGGAATGGCGTGGCGCATCTTTGCGATGAAGCCGGTCACCTTGAAACCGGGCAGCTGACCGCCCTCACCGGGCTTGGCCCCTTGCGCGACCTTGATCTCGATCTCGCGGCACTCATTGAGATATTGCGCGGTGACGCCGAACCGCCCGGAGGCGATCTGCTTCACGGCCGAGTTCATATTGTCGCCATTGGGCAGCGGCAGATAGCGCTCCGGGTCTTCCCCGCCCTCGCCGGAGACGGACTTGGCCCCGATCCGGTTCATCGCCACGTTGAGCGCGCCATGAGCTTCCGGCGACAGCGCGCCCAGGCTCATGCCGGGCGTCACGAAACGCTGGCGCAGCTCGTTGACACTCTCACAGGCCGAAATGTCGAGCGATGGCCCCAGGGCGCGCATATCGAGCAGATCGCGCAACTGGATGGGCGGCTTGGATTGCTGCAGCTCCACAAAGCGGCGGAAGGACGCATAGTCCTCTTCACGTACCGCCTTCTGCAGGGCGGTGATGCTTTCAGCCTCCACCGCATGTACCTCGCCGGACGTGCGCTGGCGGTAGAAGCCGCCCACGGGCAGGCGCACTGCGCCTTCCTGGCCCCAGGCCCAGCGATGCAGCTCCGTCGTCTTCTGTTCAAGGCCGGACAGGCCGACACCGGAGATGCGGCTGGTCACCCCGCCGAGATACTCGCTCGCCACAGCGCGTGAGAGGCCCAGCACCTCGAAATTGCACCCGCCGCGATAGGAAGAAATGACCGCGATGCCCATCTTGGACATGATCTTCAACAGCCCCGCATCGAGCGCCTTCTTCATGTTGAAGGCGCGCTTCTCGGGGCTGAGCTGGGCAAGACCGCGCTGGGTGCGCGCAGTAACCGTTTCGAACGCGACATAAGGGTTCACCGTGGTGGCCCCGAGCCCGATCAGCACTGCGCAGGCATGGGCATCGCTGGCATCGGCCGCGCGCACGTTCAGCGACACATAGGTGCGCAGGCCTTCTCGGGTGAGGTGGGTGTGGGCAGCGCCGACCGCCAGCGCCATGGGCACCGCGCAACGATCCGGCCCGATGGCCTCGTCAGTGAGCACCAGATGCTGGGCCTTGCCTTCGGTCACAGCCTTCGCGGCATCGGCTCGGATGCGGTCCAGCGCCTCGCGCAATGCC
>JBJHCI010000364.1:0-1276 GCA_050485925.1 Maricaulaceae bacterium | reverse complement strand
CTCAACCGCGAAGGTGCAGTCAATCTCGGCTACACCTTCGCCGAGCACGCCGCGCAGGCGATCATACATGCCATTGGTCAGGATCGGGCTGTCGAGCACGAAGACATTGGTCTGCGCTTCGTCGGTGGCGAGGATATTTCCCAGATTCTTGAACCGGGTTTTCAGGCTCATCACCCGGCCTTCGCGGAGCGGGTCGACGGGCGGATTGGTGACCTGGGAAAAATTCTGCCGGAAATAATGATAGACGGGCCGGTAATGGTTGGAGAGCACCGCGACCGGGCTGTCATCACCCATCGAGCCGATGGCCTCCTTGCCGTCCTCCGCCATGGGCGAGAGAATCAGCTCCACCTCTTCCAGGGTAAGGCCCGCCGCAGCCTGACGGCGCGCGCGCATATCCTCATCCCAGAGCAGCGCTTCCGGGCCGGGGCCTACCTCGGCCTCCACGTCGCGCACATTGGAAAGCCACTCATCATACGGGTGCTTGGAGGCGAGGTGATCGAGTATCTCCTCGGCGCGGTAGAAGCTGCCGGTATCGAGATCCACCGCGATCATGCGCCCCGGCTGCAACGCACCGCGCTCGACGACGCGGGTTTCAGACAGCGGCGTCATGCCGGTTTCCGAGCCCACGATCAGCAGATCATCGCCCGTCCGGCACCAGCGCAGGGGCCGCAGGCCATTACGGTCGAGCCCGGCAATCGCCCAGCGCCCGTCACACGCGGCGATGGCGGCCGGGCCGTCCCACGGCTCCATCACCGAGTTGCAATACTCGTAAAGCCCGCGCCAGCGGTCCGGCATGATGTCGGCGCGCTTGGACCAGGCTTCCGGGATGAGAAGCGCTTTGGCCATCGGCGCGGAGCGCCCGGCGCGCACCAGCACCTCGAACACCTGATCAAGGGCGGCTGAGTCCGACGAGCCCGCCTGGATGACCGGCTTGACCACGTCTTCGGCATCGGCGAACGCCTTGGAGGCCATGAGAATTTCATGGCTCTTCATCCAGTTGATATTACCCTTGAGCGTATTGATCTCGCCATTATGAGCGAGCATGCGGAAGGGCTGGGCGAGCTTCCATTCCGGGAAGGTGTTCGTCGAATAGCGCTGGTGGAAGATTGCGAAAGAGGAGACGAAACGCTCATCTTTTAGGTCGGGATAGAACTGGTCGATCGCCTCGGCCAGGAACATGCCCTTGTAGATGATGTCGCGCGTGGAGAGCGAGGCGATATAGAAGCCCGGCAGATTGTCTTCGCGTGAACGCTTTTCGATGCGCCGGCGGACGATA
>JBJHCI010000363.1:0-2796 GCA_050485925.1 Maricaulaceae bacterium | reverse complement strand
GGTTTAGGGGGTTAAAAGGGGGTGTTTATGCGACGCGCGGCCTGGCCTAACGGCGGCCCGCAGCTTTGGGTGTGTTTTGCCCGAGCTAATGCGAGGAGCGACGGGGCGGAGGCCCCGGAGCATCACAAAAAAGAGCATCAAAGCAAAACGCCCGCGCCAGGGGAAGAGCGCGGGCGTTTTCATGTTCAAGACGGCTGGCGCGTTACGCAGCCTTGGTCTTGGAGCCGCTGATCAGCTTGGCACCGGACTTGCCATTAATGGCGATCTGGCGCGGCTTCTTGGCTTCGGGAATTTCGCGCTCCAGCGCGATCACGAGAAGGCCGTTTTCAAGACGCGCCTCGCGCACCTGCACATGGTCGGCCAAGTGGAAGCGGCGCTCGAAAGCGCGCTCGGCAATGCCGCGGTGCAGGAAGTGACGGTCGGTCTCGCTTTCGGACGGCACGCGTTTGCCGGTCACGGTCAGGACGTTCTCCTGGACCTCAACCTCAAGATCGCCCTCGCCAAAGCCGGCCACGGCCAGCTCAATGAGATAACGGTCCTCGTCAACCTGCTCGATATTGTAGGGCGGGTATCCATTGCCGCCTTCCAGCTTGGCCGCAGAATCAATCATGTTGGCCAGCCGGTCAAAGCCGACAATCGTGCGGTAAAGGGGTGTGTAGTCGATCGTACGCATAGATGTGATCCTCCTTCAGAAGCGATCTTACGGTCCGGTTCCGCCCCCGTTCGCGGGCTGCGGCACCGGGTGCCGGTTTCATCAACTCCGGAGCCCGTTATGGCACCCCGGTACCGTTCGATTTGGGTAGCACCTCAGACCGGCGCAAGGCCTGCCCGGCGTTAAAATCACCTAGCGCTGTGAACCCGGCGTTTGGCGTGCGGGCCTGCGGGAGGTTAAACAGGCAGGCGTGCCTGATTTGCCCATCAGGCCCGCACCCGTTCCGCCAGCCCTTTAAGGATGGACCACCTCTGATGCGCGCCCGTCTCTTCCTGTCTGCCGCCCTGTCGCTCACCCTGGTACTTGCCGCTTGCGGCGGGCCCGCTGACGATCCGTCTCCAGCAGTAGATGATGGGCCCGCCGCCATCGGGACCGATGCCGCCGTAAGCGGGGACGCGCTTGAGGCGTCGGCCGACGAGGATTTTGCCGACGATGCCGCGCCTGGCGATATGAATACCGACGCGGTCGGGCTGTCGGCCCTGCCGGAAATCGGCTCGCTCGCTTGGGCGGTGGCCGGGGAATGGCGCGACGATGCCAACGCCCGCGATATCTGGCGCAATCCGCGCCAGACGCTGGAGTTTTTTGGCGTGGACCCTTCCGGTACGGTGATAGAGATCTGGCCGGCTGGTGGCTGGTACACGCAAGTGCTCGCGCCCTGGATTGCCGCCAATGGCGGCACCTATGTGGCCGCGCACTTCCCCACCGATGGCTCTGAACGCATGGACGCCTTCTTGACCAACTTCGCCGAGCGCTTCTCTGCACCGCTTTTCGGCGAGATCGTTATGGCCAGTTTCGGCCCTGAAACCGGCCCCATCGTAGAGCCGGGCAATGCCGATGCGGTGCTGACCTTCCGCAATGTCCATAACTGGATGGCGCGCGGCTTTGAGGAAAAGGCCTTTGCCGATTTCTATGCCGCGCTGCGACCGGGCGGCATTCTGGGCGTGGTCGAGCACCGCCTGCCGGCCAGTCAGCCGCAGGACCCGCGTGCGGCCTCAGGTTATGTGCAGGAGGATTATGTGATCGCGCTGGCGACAGAAGCCGGATTCGAGCTGGTCTCCTCCTCGGAGATCAACGCCAATCCGGCCGACACGGCGGATCACCCGTTTGGGGTGTGGACCCTGCCGCCGGTGGCGCGGACTTCCCCGGTGGGTGAGGAGCCGGATACCGATTTTGACCGCTCACGTTATGAGACGATTGGCGAATCCGACCGGATGACCCTGCTGTTCCGCAAGCCGGAATAGCAGGTCCTCAAGCCGCGGCCAGCCCCCGCTCGGCAGCAAGACGCTTCATCGTTGTCTGCAGTTTTTCAAACGCGCGCACCTCAATCTGGCGTATGCGCTCGCGGCTGACACCATACACCTCGGCGAGATCTTCCAGCGTCTTGGGGTCCTCGGCCAGCCGCCGTTCCTCGATGATGTGGCGCTCGCGTTCATTAAGGTCCGCCATGGCCTCCTGCAGGAGGGTCATGCGGGTCTCGAACTCATCGCTCTGCACCAGCGATTCTTCGGCGTCCTCCGCATCATCATCGGCCAGCCAGTCCTGCCACTCTGCCTCGCCGTCAGCGCGCATGGGCGCGTTCAGCGACGCGTCCGGGCCGGACAGGCGCCGGTTCATCGACACCACATCGTCATGAGTGACGCCGAGCTTGGTAGCGATGGTTTCCACCTGATCGGGGTGCAGATCGCCTTCTTCGAGCGCCTGCATCTGGCTTTTCATGCGGCGCAGATTGAAGAACAGCTTCTTCTGCGCGGCCGTCGTGCCCATTTTCACAAGGCTCCACGAGCGCAGGATATATTCCTGAATGCTGGCGCGGATCCACCACATGGCATAGGTGGCTAGGCGGAAGCCCTTGTCCGGGTCGAACTTCTTGACCGCCTGCATCAGGCCCACATTGCCCTCTGAGATCACCTCGGCGATCGGCAGGCCATAGCCGCGATAGCCCATGGCGATCTTGGCCACCAGGCGCAGATGCGAGGTAACGAGCTTGTGGGCGGCCTCTGAATCTTCATGCTCGACCCAGCGCTTGGCCAGCATGAACTCCTCATCCTTTTCCAGCATCGGAAACTTGCGTATCTCGGCAAGAT
>JBJHCI010000362.1:0-2798 GCA_050485925.1 Maricaulaceae bacterium | reverse complement strand
GGGCGGCCCGGATGGTAGCGGCTGCTGTTGCTGTTGGGGTTGCGGCGCGGGCTGGGCGCCTGCGGGCGCTCCGGGATTCTGCCGGGAGCGGGCCAGCTCGATGGCGCGCTGAATGCCGGCGCGGCGGGCGTTTTGCGGATCCACGTCGGCGAGGATCTCATCGGAAATTTCCAGCACCTGGAGCGCTTCGGCAAACCGGCCCTGCCCCAGCATGGCCATGCCCATATTGGCGCCAGCAATTGCCGTCAACGGGTTCTCCAACCCCAGATGGCGGTGATAGATCAGGAAGGCGGCTTCGAACTCGCGCGTGGCGGTGCGGAAATCGCTACTGCGGAAGGCGGTCTCGGCGACCGCATTGTGGCGTTCGATGGCGGCGATGTCCTGTGGCGGGATTTGCGCCTGCTGGAATGCCGCAGCCCGCAAGTTCACGGAAGCCGCGCTCGATGCCGGGACCAGGCACGCGGCGATGCAGGTCGAAATCAGCAGCCCGGCTGCGCTGCTTTTCAGGGACATTATCATGGCGTATCTCCGCTATGGGCCGCCTGCCACGCGGCTTCCACGTTTAGGGTAAAGAGGGTTTGCGGCTCGCCGGCGTTCTGGATGGCGCGCTGGCGGTCCGCGCCTTCACCGCCCGAAGCGAGATAGCGGTCCAGATTGGCGCTGAGTATGCGCGCGCCGTTCAGTGCGGCCTGCGTATCGCCGGTCGCGGCAAGGCTGTGATCTACGAGCCAGGTGTGCGCCGCGATGATGTCGGTATGGCCTGGCGGGCGACGCTGGACGGTAAGCGCGGCGGACTCAGCAAACAGGCTGGCGGCTTCCTCGTGCCGAGCCTGCGTGGCTAGATTGCGGGCGAGGTTGAAGAGCACCCGCGCTAGTCTGTGGGGGTTGGAAAACATATGACCATCGCTGGCCCGCGCGTCGGTGACCGCACTGCGCAGCAAGGCTTCTGCCTCGCTGTGCAGGCCCGCCCCATCCAGTGCCCGGGCGAGGTTGTTGCCGTAGGTTTCCCGGGCCGCCTCGTCTGAGCCTTCATACAGTCCACGCAGTATGGCCGCGCTGTCGGTGAAGCGTCCGGTGTCGAAATAGGCTTCTGCCAGCGTGTTCAGATAGACGAAAGGCTCGCCGGATGTGTGCGAAGCCCGTGCCTCCTCGACCGCGCGTTCCAGCAGCGGAATGGCTTCCCCGGCACGCCCCTGTGGCAGGAGTGTGCGGGCGAGGCCAAACAGGCCGCTGTGAATGCTGATTGTGCTATCCCCGGCTTCAGCTTCGGCCAGAAGGGTGAGCGCGATGGCTTCGGCTTCAGCGTAGCGGCCCTCTTCGAATAGCGTCCGGGCACGGGCTTCGCGGGCCTGATCAGGAATACGGCGCACCGTTTGTTCAAAGCGCGCCGCCATGCGGGCTGCATTTGCCGCGCCTTCGGCATCACCGGAAGCTTCGCGCGCCGCCGCTATCTGCCTGACGACATGGGCGCGCGCGGTCCAGTGTACGAGCCGGTCGGATCGCAGATTGGCCTCTACCATCCGGTGACACGTTTCCAGCAGCTTGACGGCATGCTCGTAGCGCCCGGCCTCCAGCGCGTTCTCGCCGGCGGCGCACACCCTTTGAACCTCATCGTCCGCCGAGGCGTAGGGTTCGGGCGTTTGCGCACCGAGCGCGGCCGCGAGGAGAAAACCTGCCAACATGGCCTAGCTTCCCGGTTCGCCGGGCGGGATCAGCCGCCATTGGAACAATATGGTGCCTGCGCGGGCATCGAGCGCCGGGCGCGAACGGGCGCTGCGTGTCGCCGAACCGCCAAAGGCGGCCATGCCCATAAGCTGGCCAAGAGCCGATTGCTGTGCGGCGTCCACGCGGGCATCGCCCGAGCGCGTCAGGCTGGTCTGGGTAAGGAAGGAGAAGTCCAGCGGGATGGCCGCGCCGGGCTCGCGCTCCACCGCCAGCAGGACCAGCCGTTCAAGGCCGGAACTTGCCGGATGGCCGGTGGTCCAGTCGAAGGTGCGCAGGCCCGCCCAGACGATACGGGGCGCTTCGCCCGGCTCGAACCGTGTAGTGGTAGCGGGGCCCAGGAAGGGCAAGCGGTATACGCCCGCCTGGCTGTCGATATAGAGCGGAGTCACGTCGATAGGCCGGCTGCCGGTATTGGTCAGGCGCACATAGACGATGTCACAGTGATAAAGGTCGAGCGCATCAAGATCGCTGGCCCCGAGCTCGCTGAACGCCACGGCGTCGGCAGGGATCGCATCCACGCTCGGCAAGGAGCAGGCCCAGTCATCGGGCGCGCGGGCCGTGCCCGGCAGGCGCGGCGGCGTGGCCCGCCAGACAAAGGCCTCGTAGTGCAGGCTGGACAGCCCGGTGGAGCCCTGCAACGCGCTCGCGGCATTGAGGAGATTGCGTACCCGAGACAGCTTCTGCAGCTCGGCCTCGATCATGCTCATCAGCGCATCCGGCCCGGTGCCGGGTTCCAGTAGGATGCGCGCGGAACGATCGCGCCCCGTGGCAACGATGTCCGGCTCGCCCCGCAACAGCCATATCGCCTCGTCCTGCACGCGGATGCGCACATCGGCGGGCTGGCTCGCGGGGCGGAATTCCAGCGGAGCCATCAGCGTGTCGGGATTGGCACCGGCCAGTCGGGTCAGCGCCGTCATGGCGGCCTGCTCCTGCGCGCTCGGCGCATCCGGCGCGCTTTCCACCGCGACGCTCAGGGTGAAGCGCACGCCCGGATCAACCAGGCGCGCCGTCATATAGGCGGTGCGTCCGGGCAGGGCGCGGGCCGGCTCGTGCCCGTCAAAACCGGTCAGTAC
>JBJHCI010000361.1:0-2809 GCA_050485925.1 Maricaulaceae bacterium | reverse complement strand
GTGGTGGGCGGGGCGACGCGCCTGACCGGCTCTGGTCTATCCATCACCGAATGGCGTCCCGTGACGGGCGCGATCCCGCCCATGACCGAGCAGGGCTGGCAGGAAGAACTCGAGAAATACCGCCAGATCCCGCAATACCAGATTCAGAACCGCGGGATGAGCATGGGCGAATTCCAGTTCATCTACTGGTGGGAATGGGGTCATCGCCAGTTGGGCCGTTTTCTCGGCATTGCCTTTGCACTGCCCTTCTTCTTCTTCCTGTTTAGCAAGCGCGTGCCGAACCGGTTGAAAGTGCGGCTCTGGGTGCTGTTCGCGCTCGGTGGACTGCAAGGCGCGATCGGCTGGTGGATGGTAGCATCAGGTCTGACGGAGCGCGTCGCGGTCAGCCAGTACAGACTGGCCACCCATCTCATCATGGCGTTTGCCATTCTCGGCCTGATCCTGTGGACCATGCTGGAATTGCGATACGGCAAGACGGCGCTGCTGAAGCGCGGAAGGCTGTTCCCGCTCGCCGGAGCGTTCTGGGGGCTGGTCCTGTTCCAGATTGCGCTGGGCGCGCTGGTGGCGGGCACCGGGGCCGGGCGCATATTCACCACCTGGCCGGGCTTTGAGGGGCAGTTGTTCCCTGCGGACTACCTATCCGGCATGCCGCTCTGGCAGGCGATCTTTGAAAGCCTGCCCGCCATCCAGTTCCAGCACCGTTGGGTGGGCTATGGCCTCGCGATACTGGGCTGCGTGCTGGCCTTCCGGCTCTGGCGCGCCGGACAGACGGATTTGCAGCGGGCAGGGGCCATCCTGCCGGTGTTGATCGGTGCGCAGGTGGGCCTAGGGATCTGGACGCTGGTCTCTGCCTCGCCGCTAGGCCTCTCGCTCGCCCACCAGGCAGGCGCGATCATCCTCTTCGGGATGGCCGGCTATACCGCCTGGCTGGCGGCACGGACGGAAGGCGCGTCTATTCCTGGGCGGTGACCGCCCGGGCGAGCACGTCGCGCGTGACCAGCTTGATGCGGTTGTCACCCCGGTCATAGACCGCCGCGAGCCCGTTGGAAAAGCCCATGCCGGAGAAGGGTGCATCGCTGACCACGATGGCGCCCGGCTGGCGCAGACCGGGAATGGAGAGCTCCTCGCGCACCTCAATATTGGCGATCTCGGAGAAATCGCGCGCGTCGAAGGTGGCCAGCACGCCCTGCTCGGCAAGCGAGACAAGGACAACCGGGCGGCCATAAAGCTCGACGAACGCGAAATTATTGACCGCCACGGAATTCCGGTCCGCGCGCACCTGGCCGTCCGTGGTCACCCTGGCCAGCCCGCCGGTGGAGCTGGCGATGATGAGCTCGCCATCGTCGACCGCACAGCGCTCTGCGGTAAAGGGCAGGGCGATCTGGCCGGCTGCGGCAAGCGAGAGCCGGTCTCCGCCGCCATCGGTCATCCGCCACAGGCTGGCGCGCCGCCCGGCATGGAGGAGTGCCAGTTCCACAAAACCCGTGCCCTGTCGGTAGAGGCAGACGCCTTCTACCGGATCGGCGATCGCGGACGTGTCCAGCGGCAGGTCATCCACAGCCCCTGGCAGGACCAGAAAGCCGCGCAGTGCGCGGTCGGCATCGGACCCGAACATCAATGCCAGACGGGTGCCGCGCAAGTCAAAGGCGGGCACGGCGGCAAGGCTGGTCAATGCCGGGCCGGAAGTCTGCAGTACCTGTTCGCCAAAATCATTGAACGCGTCAAACCCGCCCCCGCGAATGGCGGCGATAATCACGCCGGAGCCGCGCGCGTCCGCGTCGGGCAGCAGGGCCAGATGCTCTACAAGCCCGGCTTCAACCGTGGCTCCGGTGACCGGTACCGCGCGGGTCTGGGCACGCTCGGTATAGGTGTCATCGCGTTCGCGGTCCGCCGCAGGCTCCTCACACGCTGACAGCGCAAGGCTGAGACACGCGCTCGCCAGAAGAGCCACAAAGGCAAGCCGCGATGATGGAGTGGATGGTCGGAAGGTAAGCATGAGGCCTTGTCTCGCTTGTCGCTGCAGCGTCCGGGGCGGTGAGAAATTTGCCTGATAAACTGGCGATCTGGCGGTTATACGGCAAGTCTGCGGTGACAGTGCCGCTTTTCGGGCCGGTATCGTGGATTATCTCCACTTGCCCGCTAAGCCAAACTCATACGGTAATAAAATACCGCATTTCTAACTAACTGATTTAATATATTTTTCACAAGCCCTGTTGACTTGAGTGCAAACGCCGCGTAGAGCCGCGCATCCGTAAAGAGGGGCGGGCGGTTCCGCCCCTGACCAGTTTCAAGGCCGACGCGATGAAAACCTTCTCCGCCAAGCCCGCAGACGTTGAACATAAATGGGTCGTGATCGACGCTGAGGGGGCCGTTGTCGGCCGCCTGGCAGCCTATGTCGCCACCCGTCTGCGCGGCAAGCACCGTCCCGACTTCACCCCGCACACCGATTGCGGCGATCATGTCATCGTGATCAATGCCGACAAGGTGGTGTTCACGGGCCGCAAGTACGAAGACAAGCGCTATTACCGCCACACCGGTTATCCGGGTGGCATCAAGGAAACCAGCCCGCGTAAGATCATCGAGGGCAAGTTCCCCGAGCGTGTGGTGGAAAGCGCTGTGCTACGCATGCTGCCTAAGGAAAGCCCGCTGGCCCGTACCCAGTTCGCCAAGCTGCGCGTCTATGCCGGCCCGGACCACAAGCACGAGGCCCAGCAGCCTGAAGTCGTCGACTTCAAGTCCCTTAACACCAAAAACGTGCGGAGCGCATAATGGCCGAACAAGCACGCTCTCTTGAAGACCTGAAATCGGC
>JBJHCI010000360.1:0-2817 GCA_050485925.1 Maricaulaceae bacterium | reverse complement strand
CGCCCACTGCCGGTACGGCAAAGGTTAGCCCCCATGCGTTGGCGTGGAACATCGGCACGGCCACCAATACGCTGTCAGCCTTGGAGATCGCCATGGCATCTGCCTGGAGCTGGCGCAGCGTGTGCAGGAAGCTGGCGCGATGGGTGTAGGTCACGCCCTTGGGCGCGCCGGTGGTGCCGGAGGTGAAGCACAGCCCGCACGGCGCGGTTTCCTCAAACCCGCCCCAGATTTCACCGTCAGACGCCGACGCCAGCAGGGGCTCAAGCGGTTCAGGCTTCAGACCCGGTCCACCTGCAATATCGCCCGGATCAATGACCAGCAGATGCTTGATACCGGGAGCTTTTGCCGCGAGCTCGCGCGCCAGCGGCAGAAGGTCCACGCTTGCGATCAGCACCCGTGCCTGCGACTGACCCGCCATATCGGCGAGCTGGGCTGCGGTCAGGCGTGGATTGAGGGTATGACAGACAGCGCCCATCCCCATGATCGCGTACCAGACCTCGACATGGGCCTGTGTATTCCAGGCGAGCGTGGCAACGCACTCTCCGGTTTGCACATCCAGCCCGGCAAGCACGTGGGAGGTCTTCACGCTGCGCTGGCGCAAGGCCGCATAGCCGGTACGGGCATGCGCGCCGCTATCGCCGGCCGTGACCAGTTCGGCATCGGGATGCCAGCTGGCTGCGTGGTCGAGGAATTTGTCGAGTGTAAGGGGGAAGTCCTGCATCGTCCCATGCATTAGCGGCATGCGGGCACTCCCGCAGGCAGAGGCGGCGAGACGACCCCGACATTCCAGTTCCAGGCGATGCCCGAGGCGCGCCGGCGGCAGACCACGTCTTCGCGCAGCTCGAACATGCCCGGCATCAGATCGGTACCGGGGCGCGGTTCTCCGGCAAACTCCATGTAGGACTGCCCATCGCCATAGGCAGGCCACGCCGGAAAGCCGTCGGCCACCGGCACACCGTCACGCGCAAAGGATACCCAGTATCCCACCATCGCGCCGGATAGCGCAGCTTCCACCGGTGTATCGGGTATGGCGGGCCAATCGGGCGCGGTGCGTCCGATAGTGCCGAAAGCGTACGGGATCTCAGCCGCGTGGAAGGCATGCAGGTCCGCTTCATCCGCAGCGGGGTAGCTGTGGTTGAAGTAGTAGAGATAGCTGTCCTGACCGGCTGCGCTCTGGCTTTCAACAAGCCTTACCGCCGTCCAGCCGTAAAGCGCGTCCCGAGTGATCGCCAGCAGGCTCTCTGCCACATCATCGGCCGGGTAGAGCGTCAGAAGGGCGGGCGCCAGCTCGCCATAGCGGGCCTCGATCTCAGCGGTATAGGCCTCAGAGCTCGCCGGCGCTTCAGGCAGCAGGAAGCGCAGCGAGCGGATCTCGCCCCCATTGAAGCCTGCCAGGATTGGCACCCGCGCCTGCTCGCCCCGGTCGAACATGTCCACTAGCTGATCGGGAAGGACATGGCCATCAATGGCCGGGAAGGGGAAATAGCCGGTCGTGGCCGAGGCTATGGTAAGTTCCTGCGGGTCGGCAGCGCGCAAGGCGGCGAGGCTGTCATGTCCGGTCTGACCGGCAAGCCACACGCCCAACTCCTCAGCCGAAGGCACACCATGCGGATTGGCGCGCAGCGCAGGGGCCGAAATCATGTAGGCGCTCTGGGCAATGGCGCGGCCAAACAGTCCGTGGGCGGCAGGTGCCCCCATCAGATACATGACCGACAGCGCTCCGGCAGACTCGCCTGCTATCGTCACATTGGCCGGATCACCGCCGAACGCGGCGACGTTGCGGTTCACCCAGCGCAAGGCCTCGATCTGGTCGAGCAGGCCGTAATTGCCCGAGACATTGTCCGGCGATTCCGCGCTGAGCTGGGGGTGCGCCAGATAACCCAGAATGCCGACCCGGTAGTTGATGGTAACGACAACAAGGCCTTCAGCGGCCAGCCGGGCACCATCATACATGGTGTCGCTGCCCGCGCCGCCGATCAGCGACCCGCCATGGATCCAGACGAACACGGGCGCATCTTGCGCGTTCTCAGGCGCCCAGATGTTGAGCGAGAGGCAATCCTCGCTCATCTCTCCGCGCTCCTCGGCATAGATGCTGCCGGGTTTTGAAGGCGGCTGATGGCAGACGGGGCCAAATTCGCTGGCGTCGCGTACACCCTCCCACCGCACAGCGGGTACGGGCGCACGCCAGCGCCGCGCGCCTGTAGGGGCTTCCGCGTAGGGAATACCCCGGAACACGGCGATGCCAGCCTCACTGGTGCCCTGCACGGTCCCGGCTGGTGTATCCACCTGGGTTGGTGTTTTGGCGCAGGCAGTAGCTGGCAGGCACAGCGACACGGCCCCTGCCAGCGTGAGAAGATACTTGCCCGTCATGCTCCAGCCTCCTTGCCGGAACGCTTCAGAGCACCCGCCAGCCAGAAGAACGCGGCAATGGCGACGAAATAGACCGGGATCAGCGTGTAGAAGGCGAGTTGGAGCGAGTTTTCCGGATTGGTTCGGGCGAAGAAGTCGCTCATGAAGCCGAGATAGGTCGGGCCGAAGCCGAGACCGACAAGGTTCATCACCAGTAGCAACAGCGCGCCCGCTACCACGCGCTGATCAGGCCGAACCTCCTCCTGCACCAGCGCTACAGAGGGCGACAGGTAGAAATAGTTCAGACCGGTCGGGACTAGCAGGAACACCAGCGCCAGCTGCCAGCTCGGCGCCCATACGAAAGCGGCAAAAAGCGGCACTGCCAGCGCCAGCCCGATAGCGGGCAGCCAGGCATAGGCCGCCCTGTTGCGCGGACCCCATTTGTCGATCAGCCGGCCGGAGACGAAC
>JBJHCI010000359.1:0-2840 GCA_050485925.1 Maricaulaceae bacterium | reverse complement strand
CCGTCGTGATATCGGCGAGCGCCGGGCTGCCCGGCGCGCTGATATTGAGCGGGCATTGCTGGCGGATGGCCTTGCCTACGCTCCCATCACGCCGGACGATCCCGGCGAGCGGCGGAATGAAGCCGAGAAAGCTTTCGCACGTACGTGAAAACGAAGTGTAGGCCATCCTCGCGCCCGCCTCGTCAGGCGCGTTGTTGACCAGCACGAAGGGAGCCGCGCCCTCATCGCGTAATCTCAGTAGCTTCACGAACGCATAGGCATCGGTGAGCGAGGTTGGTTCGTCAGAAATGACCAGCAGCACATCATCAGCAGCAGCGGCGAGGCGGATAGTCGCCCGGTCCGCACCAGCCGCCAGATCAATGAGGGTGCGGTCATAGGTCATCGAAGCCGCAGCAATACCCGCTGACAGGCGTGCGGCCCCAGCCGGATCGAGCCCGGCGAGCGCGGCCGAGCCGGAACGCCCGGCGATCACGTCAAACCCGCCCGCCATGTCCGCCCCGCCGGAGACACAAGAGACCGCTTCGGCAAGGCTGATCTGCCCGGCCATCACGCCTGCCAGATCACCGCGCGGATGCAGGCCTAGCTGCACGTCGATATTGGCCATGCCCAGATCGCCATCGACCAGCAGGGTGCGTTCTCCGCGCGCGGCAAAACAGCTGGCCAGGGCGCCGGCGATCACGGTCTTGCCGACCCCGCCCTTGCCGGAGGCTATGGCCAGAAGCGGCCCGGCCTTGCGCAGCTCCGGCGCGGTGTTCGCGCTCAACAGGCTCTTCATGGTGTGTCCTCCCCGTCCGGCCCGTCAAGGACAGTCTCTTCCAGCAGCGCGCGGGCAAGGCGCAGCGGAGTGGCAGGGGCAAGGCCCGATCCGATAAAGGGCGAAGCGGCGATATGCGCGTAGGAAAGCCCCGCCTCGCCTGCGGCGAGCAGCGCGCCCATGCGCCGGGCGACATCCAGCCGGGTGAAAATCACCCGCGCAGCGCCGATGGAGCTGAACAGAGCCGCCGTGTCTTCCGCGTCACCCGGTATCTGGCCGGCCTCCATCACAGCGATGATCTCCGCATCGGCGGTAGCGGCCAGATAGGTGAGGCCTTCGAGAGCTTCCAGGTCTAGCGGATTGACCGCGCCGGTATCGATGAAGACGGGCGAGTCTCCGGCCTGTTCGATCAGCAGGTCGAGTTCGTGGGCACCGGGTGCCACATCGAAAGCAAGCCCCAGCGCCTTGGCGTAGGCCGCCATCTGCGCTTCTGCGCCCGCGCGCTGGTCAGTGGAGAGCAGGAGCGGGTTCACGCCCTGGCTGATCGCCCGCGCTGCCAGACGGGCAATGACGGAGGACTTGCCCGCCCCCGGCGCGCCGGCAAAGAGTAACGGTCGGGCCGGATTAAGCTCTACCGGATGCACGGGATAGCGGGCATCAAGCGCACGGGCCAGCGTGGCGGTCGCCTCGCCATCCTCCAGATTGATCGCGGCCTCCATGATGGCCTCCGCCGCGCCGTCGGGCACTTCGTGCCAGGCCAGTGCGCGGGCGATACGGGTCAGCCCGTCGGCATTGTCCCCACGCGCCTTCAGGCGTTCCGCCTCGCGGCGTTTGGTAGCGGTTTCAGGTGTGTCCGATGACGGCTGGACCGCGCCCTCCTCTGCGGCAGCGCGTACGCTGACCGCGCCGTTTTCCTGCTCGTGCGTGGCGATGATGATGGCGTCCGGACCCAGCTCCCGGCGCACCGCCGCCATCGCTTCTCCTATCGATCCGGCTGTGAAGGTGCGCAGGCGCATGGGATCTTGCCTCCTATACCGAGCCGACCGTCTTCAGCCGGGCGGTCGGATGGATCTCGTTCTGGCTCATCACGATCGTATTGGGACGGAAGCGCTCGGTCAGAGAACGCACATAGGGGCGTACCGCAGGGCTTGTGAGCAGCACCGGCACATCGCCCGATGCACCAGCTCTGTCGAAGGCGTCACGCACGGCAGTGACGAAATCGCGCAGGCGCGTAGGTGCCAGGGCGAGCTGGCGGCGCTCGCCATCGCCGATCATCGCCTCGGCAAAGGCCTGCTCCCATTGCGGGGAAAGCGCCAACACCGGCAGTGCGCCGTCCGGCCCGCGATTGGCAAAGCAGAGCTGGCGGGCAAGGCGGGTGCGTACATGCTCGGTAATGGTGTCGAGATTCTGCGTCGCCGCGGAGGCTTCGGCAATGCCCTCGACAATCCCGGCGAGATCGCGGATCGAGACACGCTCGCGCAACAGGTTCTGAAGGACGCGCTGTATGCCCGCTCGCGTAACCTGCGAAGGCGTGATGTCGTCCACCAGCTTCTTGTGCTCCTTGGAGAGGCCATCAAGCAGCTTCTCCGTCTCCGAATAGGACAGCAGATCGGCCAGATGCTCGCGCAGAAGCTCGGTGAGGTGTGTAACCAGCACGGCGGCCGGGTCGACGATGGTATAGCCGCGGAAGGTGGCTTCCTCGCGGGCAGTTTCCTCAATCCAGGTGGCCGGCAGGCCAAAGGCCGGCTCCTTTACATGGGTGCCCGGCATTGTGATCTGGCTGCCCTGCGGGTCCATGACCAGCAGATGGCGGATTTTCAGCTGCCCGGCACCCGCCTCCATTTCCTTGATGCGGATGATATAATCGTCCGCGCCCAGCTGCATGTTGTCGATAATGCGGACGCTCGGCAGGATGAAGCCGGTATCCTGCGCCAGATTGCGGCGCAGCGCCTTGATCTGGTCGGTCAGGCGGCGGCCCTCCACATCGTTGATCAACGGCAGGAGGCCATAGCCGAGCTCGATCTTCAGCTCGTCAATATGCAGGGTTTCCTCGATCGGCGCTTCAGTCTGGGCGCGCGCCGTCTCG
>JBJHCI010000358.1:0-2846 GCA_050485925.1 Maricaulaceae bacterium | reverse complement strand
AGCTGAAGAAGAAGCGGTTTGACGGGGTGACCATCGCCGCCCTGCTCCAGATCGCGTGGTGGGACTGGCCGGTGGAGAAAATCTCCCGCCATGTAAACACGCTTCGGGTAGGCGACGTCGCGACGCTGCGCCGTGCCCGTTGACGGGGACGGGGCGGCGGGCTTGTCTCAAGCCATGCTTGCTTCGCCGCCCATCCCCTCACGCCTCACGGTCAACGGCGCGTCGATCCTTGCCGATGTGTCGGGCGCGGCGTTGATCGAGGCGTGCGGCTCGCTGGTGGTGGCTGATCTGCACTTCGAAAAGGGTTCGGCCTTCGCCGAGCGCGGCGTGCTGCTGCCGCCCTACGATACCCGAACTACGCTGCGCCGCCTTGGCGAGGTGATCGGCCGGCTGAAGCCGGCGCGTGTCATCGCGCTGGGTGACAGCTTTCATGATCTGCGCGCCGATGGCCGGATGGACGAGGACGATGCCGAGAGCCTGCAGCGTCTCGTCGCATCGGTTGCCAAATGGGTGTGGATCGAGGGCAATCACGATCCGGTGCCGCCTGCGCGCTTTGGCGGCAGTGTGTTGGCAGAGCTGCAGACAGGACCGCTCACCCTGCGCCATGAGCCGCACGCAGGGCCGCACGCCGGAGAGCTGGCAGGCCATCTCCACCCGTGCGCGAAGGTGCGCCAATCAGGCCGGTCGGTGCGCCGGCGTGCCTTTGCCAGCGATGGCACCCGCCTCATCCTTCCCGCCTTCGGGGCCTATACGGGCGGGCTGAATGTGCGCGATGCAGCCTATAGGGCGCACTTTGCGTCTACGCCCGATGTCTGGATGCTGGGCCGCGAACGGGTCTACCGCGTGGCGGGGCGAAGCGTATTGGGAGATTAAAGGTGGGTGACGATGTTCACCAGCCGCCTGAAAGGGTCACGGGTGAAGAAGCGGCGCACATTCCATGGTTCAGTCACTGGTCCGTACTCGACGGGAAACCCGCCTGCCTGGACACGCCGCAAGGCTTCGTCCAGATCATCCACCTCGATTGACAGATCAGGGACCGGTGTGCCCGAGCCACCTTCCGAGGCGATACTGATCTGCACCCGCGCAGTGGCGTCTGTGCCGTAGGTGATGATCCAGCCATGATCCATCAGCGTGTCCAGCCCCAACACGTCCTCATAAAAGCGTTTCGCGGCGGTTACATCGGGGGTGGCGATATTCGCAACAATGCGGAGTGTTTTCATCACATCGCCCTTATGGCCATAGCCGCGCCAAGCCCGATGACCGCACCGAGCGTCAGCATCAGCCGCAAGGGCAGGTACCAGCGCGGCAGGGTGCCGCCGCGCACGGCGCCGCGATCCCACAGATACTGGATGGTAAAGCCGGCAATCAGTATGCCCCAGCCCGCCAGCTCGGTGTTGAAGGGAAGGCCGGGCCGGTTCCACACCTGCATGAGCACGGCAAACCAGCCCGACAGGGCCAGCAGCACTGCCAGCAGCAACACGC
The DNA here is from genome assembly GCA_050485925.1 of Maricaulaceae bacterium. Lineage (GTDB taxonomy): Bacteria > Pseudomonadota > Alphaproteobacteria > Caulobacterales > Maricaulaceae > Glycocaulis. Next base: position 1,364 of record JBJHCI010000358.1, on the reverse strand, counting down.
CGGTGCGCGGCGCGTCGGCGTGCAGGACCAGCTCCACGGTCCAGCGTCCGCCAGCCAGGAATGACAGGATCACGGCGGCATAGATGGGCAGGAAATTGGCGGCCTGTATGGCAGCCGGTCCGCCCAATGCCAGCGCGAACGCTCCGCCGAAAAAGGGCACCAGTCCGCCAAAGCCCAGAAGAAGCGGCACGTTAGGGGCTTCGGAGAGTTGCCTTAGCATATCTGCCTCCTTGTTAGCGCCGGCGGAAAACTTCCGCGGCACCCCATCCTGCCAGCAGCGCAATCGCTACCGCCACCAGACCGTATAGCGCGCTGTGGCGGTGGGCAAAGTTGTAGATCGTCTGTTCCAAACCGGCCTTGCGCACTTCGAGATTTGTCCGGTGACGGGCGATGGGCACGCCGTCTCGGAACAGATAGATGTCCAGCGCGTATTCGCCAACCGGCGTGACGGGCGGTAGGCGCACCGCCGCGCGGAACAGGCCGCCGCCAATGATCTCCACACCGCCGGGCGATTCCACGTACAGCCCGTCGCGTGCGCGATTGCGAACGATAGCGCGGCGATAGTCGACCACCTCGCCGCCCAGCTCGCTGACCAGTACGCCGCCCACGCCGAAGCGGGTTTCCTCACGTTCTATGTCGGGTGCCGACAGGCGCAGATGCTCCATGCCGATCACCTCACGCCGCAGGGCAGAGAAGGTGGCAAACCGGGACAGGGACCGGGTGGAGGCCACGGCGTAATAGCCGTAAATGTTCTCAAAGCGCACCGGCGCGCGGTTTACCCAGATGCCAAGCGTGCGGATCTTGCGCATGACGCGCAGATCCTCCTGGGGCCCGCGCACCACGACAACGATGTCATCGTCCTCTTCCAGCCCGGTTATCGCGCCGTAGACGAGGAAGTCGACTCCGGTGAAGTCGGAGCGAATCTCGACGAGCTCCTGGGTGAGGGCGGCGACGATCTCCACCGGCGGCCTGCCTTCATCGGGGATCGCGTGGGCTGGGTCGGCTATTGCCAGAGCCGCGATGGCCACGGAGAGAAGGCGGGCCATCATGAGCGCCCCCCGCCCGCTTCCATCAGCTCGAACATGTCGGTGGGATCGCTGACAAGGTCCCAGGCGAGCTTCAGACAGACAGCCACCACCATCAGGGCGAGGGCAATGCGCAGCTCCTCGGCCCTCACCCTCTGGCCCGCGCGGGCGCCGAACTGGGCCCCGATCACGCCGCCCACGATCAGGAGGGCGGCCAGCACCAGGTCGACGGCCTGGTTCTGAGCCGCCTGCAGGAAGGTGGTCAGCGCGGTGACGAAGAGGATCTGGAAGAGCGAGGTGCCGATCACGACCGAGGTCGGCATGCGCAGTACATAGATC
>JBJHCI010000357.1:0-2865 GCA_050485925.1 Maricaulaceae bacterium | reverse complement strand
CACCAGAGACGCAGCGCGCGCAGACATCTGCGCCAGCAAGGCCGGATCGTCCATGCACGCCGCAAACCCGGCCTGCAGCCTCGCCTGCCAGCCTGACGCGCGCGTATCGCCAGCATAAAGTCCTGCACCGCTGGCCTCTATCGCGCGGGCCGCGGGAGGCTGGTTATCGGCGAGGCTCAGGACAAGGCTCGGCAAGCCAAGGCAGAGCCGCTCCAGCGCGGTACCACCCGACGCCCCGATGGCGAGATCGGCGCGCGCCATCAACCCGGCCATGTCCGCCACATCGACATGCAGCGCGCCTGCAAAGCCTGCGTCCGCGATCATGGCTTCAACCCGTGCGCGATGCGGTGCGCTTCGGCCCAGCACCACGTCCACGATCATGGCCCGTGCCGCGAACTCTGCCCCCAGCGTTTCCAGCACGGCACCGGTGACATTGTCGGCGTCCACCCCGCCCATGGCGATAAGCACGCGCCGGAGCGGGACACCCGCCTGCCGCCTCGCAAGGCTGGCAGCGCGTGCATCAACGAACTCAGGGCGCAGCAGGGCATAGTCCGGCCCGTAATGGAGCTGGCAGCCGGCCGGCACCCGCCCTGCATAATCACCCGTCTGCCGGTGAAGACCGGAGTCAAACAGGATCGCCCCCCGATGAGGCCGGTCAGCCAGATCGTCGATCACGCACAGACGTTCCGGCGGCTGCCCGCACGCCCCCTCCCAGCGCGCATCCAGGCCGTAATGATCCACGATCAGCCAGTCCGGTGTGTGTTCTCCGACCAGAGCCGCCATAGCGTTGGCATCCGCCAGCGGGTCAGCCAGCGGCAGCAGCATGTGCAGCTTATGACCGCGCCGCGTGATCACGGAGAAATCAAACCCTTCACTGGCGTTACAGGCAAAATGGCTCGACGCACCGCGCGCGGCCAGCGCATCGGCAAGCGTCAGGCAGCGCATGACATGGCCCGATCCCATGGCCAGCGAGGCATCGGGCCGGAAGAGTACCCGCCCGCTCATCCGCGCTCCGCGCGCGCCAGCGCGAACAGGCGTTCAGCGCGCCGCCAGTCCTCCGGCGTATCGATATCGGCAGCCTCATGGTCTTCGAGCACGATCATTCTGGCCCGCGAGGTGAAGACCGGCTGGCTCGCCCGCCAGGCGCGCGCCCGCCCCCAGTAGAACTGGCCGGAATCGTAAAACCGCTCCGGCAGGTCCTGTGTGCGCACGGCGAGATTTTCAGGCTGCACCATCGCCGCGAGTCCCGCCTCATCACGCGCCAGCGCCCGCTCTATCGGATGGGGATAGCGCAGGGCGGGAAACACGTAATCGAGCGCGTCATCGCCCATCAGCGCCTCCAGACCTTCACGCAGCCGCTCCGGCGTGATCAGCACCGCGGTCGGTAGAAGGCAGCAGGCGAGCTCCACCTCGCCTGAAACTGCCTCCAGCGCATGGGCCATCACCTCCATCAGCCCGGTATGGTCGTCGGCGAGTTCCGCCGGGCGCAAGAAGGGCGTCTGCGCGCCTTCTGACCGTGCAATCGCGGCGGTTTCCTCATCATCGGTGGAGACGATTACCTGATCAAACACGGCGGACGACAGCGCAGCCTCCACCGCCCAGCCCAGCATGGGCCGGCCATGGAATGGGGCGATATTCTTGCGCGGTACCCGCTTGCTGCCCGCGCGGGCGGGGATAACGGCGAGTCTCAATGCCTACCGGCCTCCTTCGAGCGTTCGATCTGCCGGCTGAATGGCTAGCGCGATTCTGCCCTGCTGCCCGTCTAGTGGTGCGGCGCAAAAGAAAATGCCGCTCGGGCCTCGCGATTCACGTTTTCGCGCTCTAGGTTTCGTTACCAAGTTTGACAGTGAAACGCACGAAGAGGGACAGACCCATGCGCTTTGAAGGCACCAGCCAGTATGTCGCGACAGAGGAGCTGGCCGCCGCGGTGAACGCGGCCGTCACGCTGGAGCGGCCCTTGCTGGTCAAGGGCGAGCCCGGCACCGGCAAGACGGAGCTTGCCCGCCAGATCGCGAGCGCCATGAACGCGCCGCTGCTGGAATGGCACATCAAATCGACCACCAAGGCCCAGCAGGGCCTCTACGAATACGACGCGGTGGCGCGCCTGCGCGACAGCCAGCTCGGCGATGACAAGGTGCATGATGTCAGGAACTACATCCGCAAGGGCAAGCTGTGGGAGGCCTTCACCCACGAGACGCGGCCTATCCTTCTGATCGACGAGATCGACAAGGCCGATATCGAGTTTCCGAACGATCTCCTGCAGGAGCTCGACCGGATGGAGTTCCATGTCTACGAGACGGGCGAGACGATAAAGGCCGAGGTGCGCCCCATCGTCATCATCACCTCGAACAATGAGAAAGAGCTGCCGGACGCCTTCCTGCGCCGCTGCTTCTTCCACTTCATCGCCTTCCCGGACGAAGAAACGATGCGCGCCATTGTGGAGGTGCATTTCCCCGGCCTCAAAGGCCGCCTGCTCTCCGAAGCGCTCAAAAAATTCTACGAAGTGCGCTCGGTGCCCGGCCTGAAGAAGAAGCCCTCGACCTCGGAGCTTCTGGACTGGCTGAAACTATTGCTGGTCGAGGACGTGGACCCGGAGCTGCTGCGGGAAAAAGATCCGCGCAAACTCATCCCGCCGCTGCACGGCGCGCTCCTCAAAAACGAGCAGGACGTGCAGCTGTTTGAAAAACTCGCCTTCATGGCAAGGCGGGACGCGGCGCAGTAGGGCTTCATGTTCCATCGCTTCTTCACCGAATTGCGCGCAGCGAAAGTCCCGGTTTCGACACGGGAATACCTCACCTTGCTCGAAGCGCTCGACAAGGGCGCGGTTTCTCCGGCCATCGATGATTTCTACGCGGTCTCCCGCGC
>JBJHCI010000356.1:0-2866 GCA_050485925.1 Maricaulaceae bacterium | reverse complement strand
ATCGAGACGCGTGATCGCAAAGTGGCCGAGCTGGCCCGGCGCTATCTGGATCTGATGTTCTCCTATCCGCAGACCAAGGATCTGCTCGTCTGGGGCATGGCGGATCATTATTCCTGGTACCAGGAGCACTGGGTGCGCGAGGACGGCGTTGCCAAACGCCCGACGCCCTATGACGAGAACTTCCAGCCCAAACCCTTGCGTCAGGCCATTGCCGACGCGCTGATCGCCGCTGCACCGCGGCCGTAAGGTCCGCTTGGAACACAAATATGGGGAAGAATGTCATGGGCTTGAAAGATGCGGTCGCGTTGGCGGCTTTGCTGGGTATGATGGGGCTCGCAGCGTGCGAAGAACCGGCCGCCGAGATGGCACAGCAGGCCGCGCTGGAGGCAGCTTCTGAAAATGCAGAAGAAGCGCGCGGTGTCCTTCTGGACCTGCCGCTAGAGGCGCGCGCCAATCCGGATGTCTGGCCGCGTTCGGCGACGCCTGCGGCCATTACTGATGCCGTGTCTGAAGCGCTGATTGACGAAATGCTGGCGCGGATGACGCTGGAGGAGAAAGTCGGCCAGACCATCCAGGCCGATATCTCCGCCATTGCGCCTGAAGACATGCTTACCTATCCGCTGGGCTCGATCCTGGCGGGCGGCAATTCCGCCCCCGGTGGGCGCAACTGGGCGAGTGCGGAGGACTGGGTCCAGCTGGCGCGCGACTTCCGCGCCGCGGTGGAGGCGCGTGAGGGTGCGCGCATCCCGCTCATCTTCGGCATTGATGCCGTCCACGGGCACAACAATGTCATCGGCGCGACCATCTTCCCGCACAATATCGGCCTTGGCGCGGCCCGGAACCCGGAGCTGGTCGGCCAGATTGCGGAAGTGACCGCGCTGGAAGTGGCCGCCACGGGCGCGGACTGGACGTTCGGCCCCACGGTTGCTGTGCCGCGCGATCTGCGCTGGGGACGCACCTATGAGGGCTATGGCGAGGATCCGGAAATCGTTGCGAGCTATGCAGGCCCCGTGACGCTCGGCCTGCAGGGCGGGCTGCGCGCGGGTGAGGTGCTGGGCGTTGGTCGCATTGCCGGTTCTGCCAAGCATTTCCTCGCCGATGGCGGCACGGTCGACGGCGTGGACCAAGGCGATGCCCCGATCTCTGAAGAAGAGCTGATCCGTGTGCACAATGCGGGCTATCCGCCGTCCATCGATGCGGGCGTGCTGACCGTCATGGCCTCCTTCTCCAGCTGGAACGGGGTGAAGATCACCGGCAATCAGACGCTTCTGGACGACGTGCTACGCGGGCCGCTGGGCTTTGAGGGCTTTCTGGTCTCCGACTGGAACGCGCACGGCCAGATACCCGGCTGCACCAATGAGAGCTGCCCGGAGGCCTTCAATGCGGGCATTGACATGTTCATGGCACCCGATAGCTGGCGGCCGCTCTACTACAACACGCTCGAACAGGTCCGCTCCGGCGCGATTACCATGGAGCGTCTGGACGAGGCGGTGCGCCGCATATTGCGCGTGAAAATCCGCGCCGGCCTGTTTGAAACCGAACGCCCGCTGGAAGGCCGCTACGACCTCATTGGCGCGCCCGAACACCGGGCGCTGGCCCGCGATGCCGTGCGCCAGTCCCTCGTGCTGCTAAAGAATGATGGCGTCCTGCCGATCCGCGCCAATGCGCGTGTACTCGTCGCGGGCAGCGCAGCCGATAATATCGGCCAGCAATCAGGTGGCTGGACGCTGAGCTGGCAGGGCACCGGCACCACCAATGCCGACTTCCCCGACGCAACGTCCATCTGGGGCGGTATCGAGGAAGCTGTCACGGCAGCCGGTGGCAGTGCCGTGCTGAGCGCGGACGGCAGCTATGACCAAGCGCCGGACGTGGCCATCGTGGTGTTCGGCGAGACACCCTATGCCGAGTTCCAGGGCGATCTCGACCATCTGGCCTTTGCAGACCCTGAACCCTTGCGCGTGCTGCGGACCCTGCAGGAAGCGGGTATCCCGACCGTATCCGTGTTTGTTTCGGGCCGTCCGATGTGGACCAATCCGGAGATCAATGCGTCCAACGCCTTTGTCGCGGCCTGGCTGCCGGGCAGCGAGGGTGGCGGGGTCGCCGATATGCTGATCGGGGATGAAGCGGGCGAGGCCCGGTATGACTTTACCGGCACGCTCTCCTTCTCCTGGCCGCGCCATGCACTGCAGGCGCCGCTCAACAGGGATATGGACGATTACGACCCGCTCTTTGCCTATGGGTTCGGCCTGACCTACGCCGATGATGGGGCGCTGGACGTGCTCTCTGAAGAGTCCGGTGTGTCCGGCGATGCCGCCAATCCGGACCGGTATTTCGTTGAAGGACGCTTCATCGCGCCGTGGTCGCTATTGCTGCGTGATGAGGGCGGGGATAGCCGTCCGGGCCTTGCGCCTACCAGTGAGAGCCCGCGCGGGGGGGTGGTCATGCGTACGGTCGATGGTTCGGCGCAAGAATCCGCCCGCTCGCTGACCTTCACCGGTCCGGCGCGTGCGCTTGCCTGGGGGACGGCGGTGGACCTGACCCGTCAGGCTAATGGCGAGATGGCGCTGCTCCTGCGCTATCGCGCCGACAGCGCGCCGGAGGGGCGCGTGTGGCTAGGTGTGGGCGAGGAGGAAATCGACCTTACGCCCTTCCTGGGCGAGGCAGGAAGCTGGCGCGAGATTAAGGTACGCCTGTCCTGTTTCCGCGATCTGGGCACCACTATCAGCGCCGTGGAGGAGCCTTTCTCCCTGCGCGCCGATGGCCCGGCGGCGATCAGCTTTGAAACCGCGCGCCTCGCCTCCAATGAGGGCGATGCCATCTGCCCGGCCAATCTCGCGGAGTGATCCCGGAGGGCTTCTGCACGTGC
>JBJHCI010000355.1:0-2868 GCA_050485925.1 Maricaulaceae bacterium | reverse complement strand
GCCGGGAACAGCGGCTACATAGGCCTCTTCCAGCAGGGCGTCGCACACATCGGAATCGGTGTTCAGCGCCTTGCCCTTGCCAGAGGTTTTTCCGATGAGCCCGGAGCATTCGGGAAAGACGTAGAACGCGCCTTCCGGCGTCGGGGCGGTCAGCCCCTCGCACTGGCGGATATGGCCCAGCACCATGTCCCGCCGGCGCTTGAAGGCCTCATTGCGGGGCGCCAGGAAATCGTGCTGGCCGTTAATCGCGGCAAGAGCCGCCCACTGGCTGATCGAGCAGGGATTGGAGGTGGTCTGGCTCATCATCTTGGCCATCGCCTTGATGAGAGCTTCCGGGCCCGCCGCATAGCCGATCCGCCAGCCGGTCATCGCATAAGCCTTGGACACGCCATTCATAGTCAGCGTGCGTTCGTAGAGATCGGGCGCGACAGCAGCGATCGTTGCAAACTCGAACCCGTCATAGACAAGGTATTCGTACATATCGTCGGTGAGGATCCAGACATGGGGATGGCGGCGTAGAACGTCCGCCAGCGCCTTCAGATCATCGGCCGTATAGGCCGCGCCGGTGGGATTGGAGGGCGAGTTCAGGACCAGCCATTTCGTGCGCGGCGTAATCGCCTTCTCCAGCGCTTCCGGGCGCAGCTTGTAACCGTCCTTGGCAGTGGCTTCCGCAAACACCGGCTTGCCGCCGCACAGGACGGCCATATCGGGATAGCTGACCCAGTAGGGCACAGGGATCACCACCTCGTCGCCGGGGTTCAGCGTGGCTGCAAAGGCGTTGTAGATCACCGGCTTGCCGCCCGGTGAGACATTCACCTGCGACGGCTTGTACTCAAGGCCGTTATCGCGCTTGAACTTGGCGCAGATCGCCTCCTTCAGCTCCGGAATGCCGTCCACGGCCGTGTATTTGGTCTCGCCGCGCCGGATCGCCTCGATGGCGGCTTCCTTGATGTGGTCGGGGGTATCGAAGTCCGGCTCGCCCGCGCCCAGCGAAATCACATCAATGCCCTTGGCCTTCAGCTCACGCGCTTTCTGGGTCGCCGCGATGGTGGCGGACGGCTGGACGCGCGAAAGGGCTTGCGACTGGGCGAAAACGGCAGACATGGGGGCTCCTTGACGGGATGGCGCGCCGGACGGCGCGCGGCGCGGACCTTACGCCCCGTTTACCCTGATCTTCAATACGCGTTGCAGTCCGCGATGATCCGGGGCCTGATTCTGGCCGTAATTCGTCACACCTGCGCCACATTGCTGACGCCGGAAAGGCCAGAAGGAAACCGAGACTGTTCATCGCGCGTTCATTGAGGTGAATGCCTGCCGGCCGGAAACCGGCCTTTGACAAGGAGGCGTGCCATGGCTGATTTTTCTGCCCCGCAAGGCCGGTCCGAGCGTCCGGTTAGTCTTGTCGGCATGCTTATCGCCGCTGTGATGTTTGCCGGATGCCTTGGTCTGATTCACGCCTCGGGCCTCACCGGTTCGGCCTCTCCGGGCCTCTATATCGCCGACTCAGGAAACCGTTAGGCCTTTTCTTCTGCCGAATTAATTTGAAGCGGCGTGGCTGAACCGCCATGTCTGGAAGCCGTGACGGCAGATATTCCAGTCAAGCAGCGCGAGAGCGAACATGCCTCCAGCCGGGTCAGGCTGGGGGCCTTTGGCGCAGCGCTTGTCCTGCACGCATCCGCGCTCGGTGCCATTGCGGTCATGCCGCCTGAACAGCGCGAGCGGTTTGAAACCGTCGGACAGGGCATAGAGGTGCGATTCTACACCGTCAGTGCCGCCGATGCGGAGAGCGATCTGCCGCTGAACCTGCCGCTTCTTGCCGACCGGGCAGACGCGAGCGCACAGACAGGCCAACCGGGCGACGAGGCAGGTGATTCCAGCGGGCGGGCGGGTGACGACGATGATAGCGAGGGCGACGATTCATCCGCCGGGGATGCAGACGAAGAGGTCCCGCCCGAGCCCGAAGAGGCGACCGACATCCCCGCTGAGCCCACGCCGCAGCCTGTACCCGCGGACGAAAGTCCGACAAGAACGGTCACCGCGCCTGCACGCGAAACCGTTCCCGACAACGCCGTCCAGCCCGCTCCGCGCCCATCCTCCCCGCCGCCGCTCTCCCGACCGCTGGCACCAGACCGGCCAATGGAAACCATTCAACCGCCAGAGGAGGAGGCCGTACGCCCCGCCATGCGTCAGCCCACTTTCGCCGATATTGCCGCACGCGCCGATACCCGGTTGCGCCCGGAGGATTTCCGCACCGGCAATCTGGGCGGTAATGTGCGCGCTGTGCTGGCGGAAATCTTCTGTCTGTCCTCTGGCGAAGGCATGCGCGAGGCAGGCGATTGTGGAGACGAACCCAACCCGGCCCAGGCCGAACTGGCCATCTACCGGATCCGGGCGATGAGCCGGGACATGCCGCAATTCATAGAGAACATGTCGCGCGCGGAGTTCGAACTGATGCAGCTGGGTGCCAGCCCGTCCACGCTGGAACTGCTCCGCCACCACTTCCGGCAAGCCCATCGCGAGACCGTCAACGCGCCTGCGATCACCCGCGCCATGGACCGCGACAGGGCAAGCCGTACCGATCATCTGGGCATTGGCAGCCCGATCACACCGCAACGCGCTCGAGACCCGTCAGGAGAGCGGTGAGAGCCGGTTTACATGGCCCATCTTGCGGCCTTCGCGCGCCTCGCTCTTGCCATAAAGGTGCAGGCACGCGCCCGGCTCTGAGGCCAGTGCCTGCCAGCGCAGCGCATCGGGCCCGATCAGGTTTTCCATGCGTGCAGCTGAGTGCGGTGACGGGTCGCCTAGCGGCCAGCCGGCAACCGCGCGGATGTGCTGCTCGAACTGGCTGAACGCACAGGCATCCATCGT
>JBJHCI010000354.1:0-2877 GCA_050485925.1 Maricaulaceae bacterium | reverse complement strand
GCATGTATGAGCATTTCGAGGACGAGCTGGAACGTGCGGGCTTCTTCTTCCCGCCGGAAAAAAAGCCGCTGATGACGCAAAACTTGCGCAACATGTTCGCCCGTGCGGGCCTGACCGAGCAGGAAGTGCGCACCTTCCGCGGTGCCGTCAAGGCGCTGACCCTGGGGCGCGGTAAGGCGCGGGTCGTGCGCAGCTAGAAAAGGCTCAACTGATCAGTTTCCTCTGTCGGGCGGGTGAAGAGATCGGTGCGCAGGGGCACGGCTTCGCGTGACAGCCCGTAGGCCTTGCAGGCGCGGGTAAAACGGGCGCGGATCAGCTCGGCGACCGGGCCTTCGCCTTTCATGCGGGTGTGAAAGGCACTGTCATAGGCCTTGCCATTATGGGTGCTCTCGATCAGCCCCATGATCTTCTTGGCAGCCAGCGGACGCTCGATAGCCAGCCATTGGCGGAAGAGCGGTTCCACCTCCAGCGGCAGGCGGATCAGCACGTAGCTGGCATGGCGTGCGCCGGCGTTTGCACCGGCTTCCAGGAGCTTTTCCAGCTCGTGATCATTAAGGCCCGGTATCATGGGCGAGGTGAAAATACTGGTGGGCACGCCCGCTTGGCTCAGCGCCTCGATCGCCTTGAGGCGGCGGGCCGGTGTGGAGGCGCGCGGCTCCATCGCGCGGGCAAGTTTACCATCCAGCGTGGTCACCGATATGGCGACATGGGAGAGGCCCCGCGCCGCCATGTCCTGTAACAGATCAAGATCGCGCAAGATGCCCGCTGACTTGGTTATGATACTGACGGGATTGGAAAATTCCGCGCAGGTTTTCAGAATTGAGCGGGTGATGGAGAGCTGGCGCTCCACCGGCTGGTAGGGGTCGGTATTGGTGCCGAGCGCCAGCACTTGCGGGTTGTAGGACGGTTTGGCGAAGGCCTTGGCCAGCAGCTCTGCCGCCCGCGGCTTGTAGAAAATCACGCTTTCAAAATCGAGCCCCGCTGAATAGCCCCAATAGGCGTGGGTGGGCCGGGCGTAGCAATAGATGCAGCCATGCTCGCAGCCTCGATAGGGATTGGCCGACTGGGTAAAGCTGATATCGGGGCTGTCATTGGTGGAAATGATGGTGCGCGAGGCATCGCGGATCAGCGTGGTGCGCAGCTTGTTCTGCGGGGCTTCCATACTGCCCCAGCCATCATCGGCGGGCTCGGCCATTGTGCGCTCATACCGCCCCGCTGCATTGGATTTCGCCCCCCGCCCCCGGGCCTGGAACGGCTCAGGCAAGGCATCACTCTGGCGGGCGGGGGTGAAAGCGTTCATGAGCCGGATGCTGACTCGTGAATCCGAACAAATCAAGAACAAAAAGCGGTTGACGCGGGGCGTGCGGCGTGCGCGTTTAGCGCGATGACCCAGCTGACCATCATCATCCCTGCTTACAACGCGGCCCGCACTCTGGCTGCCAGCTTCACCGCGCTGGAGGAGGCGATTGCCTGCGGGCTGGTGAGTGGCTGGATACTGGCCGATGGTGGCTCTTCGGACGCGACGGTGAAGCTCGCCCGTGCGCGCGGGTTTGATGTGGTCGCCGCTCCGGCGGGACGCGGCGTGCAGCTTGTGGCCGGGGCGGAGCGGGCTCTGTCCCGCGGGCAGGATGGCTGGCTGCTCTTTCTACATGCCGATACGGTGCTGGAACGTGGCTGGGCGCGTGCGGTGAAGGCATTCATGACAGAGCACGAGGGAACGGAGCGGGCCGGATATTTCCGCTTCGCGCTGGATGATGACAGTGCGCCAGCGCGGCGGCTGCAGCGCTTTGTGGCGTGGCGCTGCGCGCTGTTCGGCCTGCCTTATGGCGATCAGGGCCTGCTCATTCCGACCCGCTTTTACGCCGCGCTGGGCGGCTATAAGCCCTTTCCTCTGTTTGAGGATGTCGATCTTGTCCAGCGGATCGGCAAGCGGCGTCTCGCCCCGCTGGACGCGCGCGCCGTGACCAGTGCGCAGCGCTTCCGCTCGGAAGGCTATCTGGCCCGTTCGGCGGCCAATCTGGTTTTGCTGGCGCGTTATCTTGCCGGGGCCGATCCGCATGAACTGGCCAAGACCTACCGCAAGCCCTCGGCTCCGGCGGCATGAGGGCGCGGCCTGTCCTTGCCGTGTTTGCCCGTGCGCCGGTGATCGGCGGAGCCAAGACGCGCCTTGCCGCCGGGATCGGCAAGGTCATGGCCTGGCGGGCCTACCGGGCGATGACGGCGCAGACGCTGAAGCGCGTGCGCGATGATGCGCGCTGGCGAACCGTGCTGGCGGTCAGTCCGGACGCGGTCGTATCGCGCCGTTTCGGGCGCGTCTGGCCGGATGATCTGACGCGTATCAGGCAAGGAGAGGGCGATCTGGGGGAGCGGCAGTCCCGGATATTTGCCCATAAGGGTGATATCGCCGTCATCGGCACCGACGCGCCGGACATCACCCGCCGCGACATCGCGCAGGCCTTTGCGGCCCTGAAGCGCCATGACGCGGTGATCGGCCCGGCGGAAGATGGCGGTTACTGGCTGCTGGCATTGAAAGGCCCGGTGCCGCCGAGCGTGTTTGACGCCATCCGCTGGTCAAGCGTGCACACCCGCGCCGATCTTGAAGCGCGTCTGCGCCGGCACGGTCTTGGCGATATCGCGCATCTGCGCGTGCTGGCCGATGTGGACGAGGTTTAACCCAGTTCTTCCAGCTTTTCCTGCAAACTCAGCAAGTCCGCCCAGGCCTTCGCCTTTTCCTGGGGGCGGCGCAGGAGGAAGGCCGGGTGGAAGGTCGGCAGGGCAGGCGCGGAATGGCCACCAGCGCTGATCTCTGCCCAGCGTCCGCGCAGGGCCATGATCCCTTGCGGCGTGTTCAGGAGCGACTGGGCCGCGATCCCGCCC
>JBJHCI010000353.1:0-2882 GCA_050485925.1 Maricaulaceae bacterium | reverse complement strand
GGCCGGCCTTGTTCTCGTTATGATGATCCTTCAGCCGCCGCTTGTAGCGCCGCAGGCGTTTTTCCAGATGTTCCACGGCCATTTCAGCGGCCGCATAGGCATCAGCACCTTCACCGGAGGCTTGCAGGAAGGCGCCCGATGGCAGGTGAAGCGAACACTCCACCTTGAAACCGAACCCCTCCTTGGTGGCGGTGACAAATGCCTCGCCGGGGCGGCTGAAATACTTGGCGGTGCCTTCTTCAACCTTGCCTTCAATGCGCTCGCGCAGGGCGGGCGAGACGTCGATACCTTTGGAAACAAACTGGATGTGCATATCAGCTCCATCTGCCGCGGGCGCGCTGCGCTGGCGTGGAGCCCTTTTTGCAAAGGCCCCCGGCGCCATGGGCAGCGCGTGGCCAAATTCCGGGCGGGGAGCCCGGACCCCTTGACGGTAGCAAGCGTGCGCGCGCCGTCAATGGAGGTAAGTGGTTAACAGCGCCGGTTTTGCTGCGGCAAACCCGCCTAGCTCACCGGTGCGGGCGTGCTGAATGTGGCAAGGCAGGCATCGGTGATCTGCCAGCGCCCGTCAATCAGCTCGAACCGGCAGGCCACGTGGTCGCGTGCCGGGATGCCCAGATTCACCTCGCGTGTGCCTTCCGGATTGAGGGCCTGGAACCGGCCTTGCGGAAAGGCGTAGCTGATGCGCTGGTCGCGGGTCGCCCCGGCGGCCTCATACACGCACATGGGCGGCTGCATCAGCACGGTGCGCACCGAATAATCGCCCATGCGCTGGCCGAAAATCTGGGCGCGCAGGGCCGGGTCCTCACCGCGCAGTCTTTGCGCGAGTGCGGCGCTCTGGGCGGGGAGGAAATCGGCGAGCCCGGCCGCATTGCCGGCCACGATCTGGCCGAAGGCCTGGCGTTCGGCCGCATCCGCTTCCCGGCAGGTGGGAGTCGTTGCGCATGCGCTGACGGCAAAGGCGGCAAGAAGGCTGGTCACGCCAAGACGCTTCATCGGGGCAGTTCTCCAGTAACAGGTTCCGGCAGGCCGGTTATCGGTGCATGACAATGCATGAGCCCGCGATCCCCGCCAAGGGGCAAGCGCTGACGGCTCTCAACACCCGCCGGCCATGGCGTCGATCCATTGGGCGACCAGCGCCACGCCCTCGGCATGGGCCACGGACCGGCCAAGCTCGGGCATCATCGCGTCGGGGCGGTTGGTGATCATCCGGAAGGTGAAGATCGAGGCATGGCTGTCGCCTGGCACGATGGAGTAGAGCCGGTTGCCGGTGCCGCGGCCTGCCGCGATGGGGGGCTTGCACACGCCAAATCCCGGCCCCACCGGGTCTGAGGGTTCCAGATAGAGCCCGGACGTGCGCGCATGGCCGGTGCGTGAATGACAGTGTGCGCAGTTGATATCGATATAGGCCCGTGCGGCTGCCTCCAGTGCCATGTCCGATAGCGGCGTTTCGCCATGCCAGACGGCATTGCGCGGCGCCGCGTCCGGTTCCGGCCCGCCCTCCAGCAGCCCGGCCTCGCGCCAGTAGGTCAGCTGGTTCTGGTTCCCGTGCGCATAAGGATAATCGCCATTGAGATGGCGCGCGCGCGGCCCGATCGGGCGGAGCTGCGCGTCAGCGGCGTTGGTGATGTGGCACTGGGCGCACTGGTTCACATCCGGGATCTGGTAGTTGAGCGCCTGACTGCGCCCACCTGCCGCGATCAGGGTGAGGTCCACAAAGGCGCCGGTGCGGGCCAGCCGGGTGGAGCCCTGGTTCTCGTTCCAGGCATAGGGAATGGCGGCCCAGCCCGTCTCCCGGTGTACCAGAATGCGCGTCTCGATCACCCGCACCGCGGAGAGGTCAAGCGCGCGCCCATCGAAATGGGCATTGGGATCGTGCTCCAGCGCTACCCGCGCGAATCCGCCGCCCGCACGCGGATAATAGAAGGTCTTGGTGATCACAGTGCCGACGGGAAGGTCGAACACCGCCTCGTCCTGCCAGCCCGCGGGTTCGGCCCCTTCGGGGAGCCAGACCGTGCGCAGTTTCAGCGCATAGTCGGAGAAGAGCGCGGTGTTCATGCCATAGGGCACAACGCCTTCTGCCAGCACCAGGCGTCCCTCCTCGATGCGGAACTGGCCCCATTCTTCCAGCCGGGCGGGATTGCCGCTGGCATGGAAGGAAGGCGCCACCTGCCAGGCGGCCACATCAATGGCGGGCGGCGGCGCTTCCTCATTCCCGCAGGCTGTCAGCGCGAGCATGGCAAAAGCTGCGGTCAGAGCACGCATCATCATGGTCGGCGATACCTCGATCAGAAGGGCAGTTCCACCGCCGGACGCGGGTCGTGACTGCAGGCATGGTCCGCCGTCACCACGCGCGGACTGGCATAGCCGTTCGGCCCGTCCGCATTGAGGATATCGGCCCCCGATATGCAGATGCGCAAGTCTTCGGGCATTTCGCCATCCACCAGCTTGGCCGGGTCATAATACCCGTCCCAGAGCACATCGGGGATGCGCCCCGTCGGCCCGAACATGGCGATGCGCAGGGCCTGCAGCTCCAGCGGGTCAGGATTGTTGCCGCCGCCTTCGAACGTGTTGGAATGGACGTGAATGCGCTCCGGATAGGGATCGAAATCCGCCTCCACGCCCAGCTCGGAGAAACCGGCCGAGTGCAGCGAGGAGATGATCACGTTCGCGGTGCGGTTACGCGATACGCGATTGTTGAAAATCTCCACATCGTCATTGGAATTGACGAGAATGCCCGTACCGGCAGGCACGCTGGCGACCGGCGTGCCGTCATGGCCGAAATTGCGGGTATTGTTCTCATAGACATCATTGTCGAACACGCGCGTGCCATGGCCGGGACGCGGCAGGTTCGGCATGTTGAAGATGAGGATGCCGCCGGTATT
>JBJHCI010000352.1:0-2893 GCA_050485925.1 Maricaulaceae bacterium | reverse complement strand
CCTTGTCTTCCCACGTGTAGCAGGTGCGCGCGCCGCGGAACAGCTGGTCCAGCGCGGCATCGGAACGCGCCTTGCGGCTGTCGGCAAGGGCAAGCTCGCTCATCGGGAGGACTCCTCATGGGGTCTGCGCCAGTCTCAGGCTGGCTGGAAGGGCTTGGCCACCAGATAGGCCGGATGGGCTCGGCGCGCTATGGCCGGTGAGGAAAAACCGCTGTGCCGGGAATTGTTCTTTCCTTGATGCTCCGCACATCCGTGCGTCGCTTCTCGCTCACTCTGCGGGGCGCTTGCTGCTGCGCTATCGCGCCGGAGCACCAGCCCGCCCCCCTGTCAGGGGGCACTAGGTCGAATGGCCGCCCGCGACTTTTCGCGGAACTAAAGGCCGTCACACCACGGCTTCAACCGCCGTCACTTCGGGCACATAGTGTTTCAGCAGGTTCTCGATCCCGCTTTTCAGCGTCATGGTCGAGGAGGGGCAACCCGCGCACGCGCCGCGCATATGCAGGCTGACCACGCCCGTCGCCTCGTCATAGGCTTGGAACACGATATCGCCGCCATCCTGCGCCACGGCGGGGCGCACGCGCGTATCGATCACCTCGCGGATTTCCTTCACGATGGCCGCGGCCTCGCCTTCATACTCCACCGCGTCGTCGCCGGCATCGCTGGCAAAGAACGCTTTGCCTGATTGCAGCACATCCATGATCGCGCCGAGCACGGCGGGCTTGATATGGGCCCAGTCCACGCTCTCGGCCTTGGTGACCGACACGAAATCGGACCCGGCAAACACCCGCACCACGCCTTCGACCGCGAACAGCTCGCGCGCCAGAAGCGAGGCCTCTGCCGCCTCCGGCGTTGCGAAATCGAGCGGCTCGGCGGGCGCGATTTCCTGACCGGGCAGGAATTTCAGCGTATCGGGGTTCGGGGTCGGCTCGGTCTGGATGAACATGGGTGCGCTCCAAAGGGGCTATTACCCTTCCAAGTGGCGTATAGGGCAGCGCGCTTCAACCCTTTTGGCGTCATGGATTTATCACGTCAGCGCGCGGATTTCGTCAGATGAGAGTTCTCCCGGAACCACGGTTACGGGGATGGTGCGCGCGCCGAACAGGCCGCGTCCGCGCGACAGCGCGCTGACCAGCGGACCGGGCCCGTCTCCGCCTGTTGCCGCGCCGAGCACGAGAATGGAGATCGTCTCGTCTTCCTCCACCAGCTTGCGGATGCAGTGGATCGCCTCGCCCTCACGCACCAGCAGTTCGGGCCGGGTGCCGGTCACCGCTTCGATGTCCTCGGCAAGGCTTTCAAGCGCTGCTTCCGCCGCTTCCAGCGCTTCGCGGCGCATGGCCTCGCCGACGCCCAGCCATGGCTCCACACCTTCGGTCTCGATAATGGCGAGCACGGCCACCTTGCCGCCGGTATTGTGGGCGCGATGGGCGGCATAGAGCGCAGCGGCGGCGGATTCATCGCTGCCATCGCCGATCACCAGGAATTTGCGTGTATTTGCCATCGCGCTGACCGTGACGCTTTCTTGACGCGTGGGCAAGAGGGTGGGCATGTGCTTGCGCCATGACCTCATCGCCCAAATCTCCCCGCAAACGCATCCGCGCCCGTCTGGAGGACTGCCGCTCGGTATTTTCGCAGCGCCGCGAGATCGCGCTCTGGGCTGACCGGCTGGAGGAAAGTGTCGACGGCACGCTCGTCAAACGTATCGCGCTGGAAGACGTGGAAGAGGTGCGCCTGTCGGTGGAGCCGTCCGGCATCGGATCCAGCGAGCCGGCCCAGATCATATGCCGGGTGAGTGGAAAGAAACGAACGATCGGTTTTTCTTCCCAGTTGAGCATGGGCATGCTGAAATGGGAGAACCGCGCAGACCGGTTCGCCCTTTTCCTGCGTGATATTCACGAAACACTCAATAAACGAACGGACGTGCGGTATATTGAAGGAGCGCCTGCCACGGCGCGTCTGAAGGCCTTTCTGCCTTCGCTGCTGATAGGTCTCGCCGGCGCAGGGCTTGCCCTGTGGGCGCTACTGGCCGGGCAGATCATCACCGCACTGATCGGTCTCGTTCTTGCCGTCGCGGGTGGCTATTCGGCCTGGGTTTTCCGGCCCGTTCCGGACAAGCCCTACGATCCGAAGAAGTTCGGCTAGAGCCTATTTCAGCATATTTGCAAGCGCCCGGGCGAACACCTCGCCCATGCCCGGTGCGTTATCGGGATAGTAGAAGGGCTCGATCAGCTCGATTTCCATCAGTTTCAGGGTGTCATCAGGCCCGCGCACCATGTCCACCCGCGCATAGAGCAGGCAGTCAACGCCGCAATGCGTGCACGCGGCCTCAAGGCATTGGCGCGCCAGTACGATATCGCCCGGATCTGGTGTGTGAGCGCTGTCCACCCCTCCATAACTGCCCTGGATGCGGTAATCACCTGATGCCGGGCGTTTGACAACGGCATGGGAGAATTGCCCGCCAAAAAAGAGGAAGGAGTATTCCCCTTCGCTGGCGATGGAGGGCAGGAAGGCTTGTATCATCGCGCGCTCGGGCGGCAGCTGGCCCGCATCGGGCAGCGCCGCGCCGCGCTTCACCCGCGCCTGACGCCAGGCACCGGCTCCCACCACCGGCTTGATCACCAGATCATCATTGTCCAGCGCCTTGAAGGCCGTTTCTATCGCGTCTGGCGTGGCCGCTTCAGCCCATATCGTTTCGATCACCGGCGCACCAAGGCTGGCCAGATCGCGCAGATAGCCCTTGTCCATGTTCCAGAAGATGACCGGAGCCGGGTTCAGCACCGGACGCTCTGACGACCAGCGCTTCAGGGCTGAGCGGAAAGCCGCCTGCTTCGCCCAGTAGTCCCACGCCGGACCCACTACCAGTGCGTCAAAGCGGGCCGCATCGAAGGGTTCGTCC
>JBJHCI010000351.1:0-2898 GCA_050485925.1 Maricaulaceae bacterium | reverse complement strand
CCCCATCATCGCGCCCCGGCGCTGGCCGGCGGACATGATGGTGCGACACATTGCATCCCAGGTGTCCATGAAGCTCAGCGGGCCGGATGCGTTCGCGCCCACGCCGCGCACCGGCGCGCCGGACGGGCGGATGGTGGAAAAATCCATGCCGACCCCGCCACCCTGCTGCATGGTGATCGCCGCCTCGCGCAGATGCTCGAATATGCCGTCCAGGCTGTCGGGGATTTCGCCCATCACGAAGCAGTTGAACAAGGTCACGCTGCGGGCCGTTCCGGCCCCGGCCAGTATCCGTCCGGCCGGGATGAAACGGAAATCCTCCAGCGCCTCGTAGAAGCGCTGCTCCCATTGCCTGCAGGCCTTCGGGCGTTCCGCCTTCGCAATCGCGCTGGCCACCCGCCGCCAGGTGTCCTCCACGCTTTCGTCTCCCGCGCCTGACGGGTCAGCGAAGCGGTACTTGGCACGCCAGATCTCGCCGGAAAGCGGTGTATCGAACGGCATGGACAACTCTCCTCAACAAATCGGGAGAGACATGCTCGGCGATTCGGTGCGGCAGGAAGCGCCGCACAGTGCGGTGCCGCAGGGGGGCTTCCGGTCAATGCGCCACCTGACCTCGATCAAGCCAGAGGCAGAACCTCCACCGTGCTGCCTGCCGGTGCGGCAGGGGCGTCCGGCGCACGCCGGAGGAGAATATCCGACTGGCCAAGCACAGCCTGCGCGCCGGATTCCTGATTGGCCGCGATATGTACGCCTTCTGCTCCGCTGCGCGCGCGCATGAAGGTTTCCCGCCCCCCGTTGGCCGGCAGCGGATCTGCCGTGACAGCCCTTTGCCAACCAAGCGCCGCTTCGAAGCCTCTCCCCCCCAGCGCAGCAAGCAGCGGCGCAAGGAAGAGCCGGGCCGTCACAAGCGCCGAGCCGGGGTTACCCGGCAAACCGACAATCCAACGCCTGCCTTTACGCGCCACCCAGACCGGCTTTCCGGGCTTCATGGCCACCTTGGCAAAGACGCTCTCAAGGCCATCGCCGAACATGGTGCGCGCGTAATCGCGCTCGCCTACCGAAGCGCCGCCGGTGACAACCACAACGTCGGCGTCGGTTAACGCACCGGAACCAGCGTTCGCCAGCATGTCGGGATCATCGGGCAGGCGTTCCCGGCGCAGCGCTCTGGCACCCCAGTCCTCCGCCATGGAGGCCACACCTAGGCTTACACTGTCGGGCACCGCTCCTGGGCGTTCGCGCGCCGTGCCGGGCGCGGCCAGCTCGTCACCTGTCGCCAGTACCACCACAGACGGACGCCGCCAGACGGCCAGCGTTCCTATATCCGCCCCAGCAGCGGCAATCAGCGCATGCGGCGTCAGGCGCGTGCCAGATGAAAGCAGGGTTTCACCTGCCCTGAAATCGGACCCGGCTGAGCGGATATTGCGCCCGCCGCGCGGCACATCGCGAAACCAGGCTGTTCCGGCGCTGGCCTCTACCTCTTCCTGGATAACCACGCGGTCCAGCCCCGGCGGCACCATCGCGCCGGTGAATATCCGCACGCACTGACCTGGCGGCACCTCGCCTGTAAACGGCTCACCGGCAAAGGAAGCGCCGGCCACCGGAAGCGACGTGCCCGCTACCGCCAGATCGGTGTCACGCACCGCATATCCGTCCATGGCCGATACGGGCGCAGGCGGGGCGTCGAAGCCGGCCACTACCGGCTCGGCCAGAATGCGCCCGGCAGCTTCGTCCATATTCACCCGTTCGCTACCCAGTGGCTCCGCCGCATCGCGCAGGCGAGCCCAGGCTTCCTCACATGCGATCATTCCGGGGTCTCCGCCCGCCAGTCGCCAGACCGGCCACCCGTCTTCTCCAGCAGGCGCACGCCGGTCACGCGCATGCCCCGGTCAGCCGCCTTCAGCATGTCATAAAGCGTCAGCGCGGCCACGCTGGCCGCGGTCAGCGCTTCCATCTCCACCCCGGTCGGGCCGGTCGTGCGTGTCTCGGCACGTATATGGAAGCCCGGCAGGGCCGGATCAGGCGTGATCACGACCAACGCCTTGGACAGTGGCAGGGGATGACATAGCGGAATGAGATCGGCCGTGCGCTTCGACGCCATAATGCCGGCAAGTTCCGCCGTCGTGATGACCGCGCCCTTTGGTGCGCGTCCCTCTACGACCAGCGCCAGTGTTGCCGGATCACACTCCAGCCAGGCCTCCGCGACCGCTGTGCGCAGCGTATCCGGCTTGGTGGACACATCGACCATGCGGGCCCGCCCCTCGGCATCAAGATGGGTCAGATCCTGCTGCTTGCCGGGCGCGGTCACGGGCAAATCCCCCGGTAACGCGGTATCTGGCCAACCAGCGAACATGGGCGGAACCGGCTGTCGAGCTCTTCGGCTAGCACCAGATCCCATGCATCCTTGCAGGCGCCCGTAGAACCTGGCACGCAGAAGATGAAGGTATCATCGGCCTGTCCGGCAAGGGCCCGCGACTGAAGCGTGGACACCCCCACCGTTCCCAGACTTTTCAGATGAAACACCACCGAAAACCCATCCATCACCCGGTCAAGCAGGGGGCGAACCGCTTCAGGCGTCACATCGCGCGGCGCGAACCCCGTGCCGCCCGTGGTCAACACCACATCGACACCGTCATCCTTGATCCAGGTTTCGATCTGGCGGCGTATATCGGCAATCTCGTCCTTGACGATTACCCGGCCAGCAAGCTTGTGCCCCGCAGCCTGCAGCCGATCGGCCAGCAGCTTTCCCGACGTATCAGTGTCAAAGTCGCGAGTATCTGAAATGGTCATCACCGCGATATTGAGCGGATGAAACTCCAGAGCAGTGTCTATTCCGGCCATGCAGGTCAGTCCTTCCAGCGAGCGAGGTCGGCAAGGTCGCGTTCGGACGGCTCCACCCAGCGC
>JBJHCI010000350.1:735-2902 GCA_050485925.1 Maricaulaceae bacterium | reverse complement strand
ATGTCATTGAGACGCTGAGGCTCTGCTTCGCTATTCCGAAGCCAAGCCACAACCCCGCTCATTATGACCGTAATCGGGCAATCCAGATTGGATGCCGCGTTCTTGGCATGGATTATGACCACGGATCCCGCTTGATCCGCCAGTGCCTCGCAATGAATGGGCCTCCTAGCGGCAAGGCTGCCGAATGGATGATGAAAGCCATTGGGCCAATGCCGCGCAACGCGCTGGGGCACGTGTACTTTCTTCATCCACGCGAAGGCGAGGGGGTAGTGAAGATCGGCTTCTCTCGGTCGCCGCGTGAACGGGCCGAGAAAGTGGCCCGCTGGTATGGATGCACGATCCATGCACTCAGTTCTGCGCCCGGAACAATGCTCGATGAGCAACTCCACCATCGGCGCTGCGCGCATCGCCACATTACTGAGGAATGGTTTTTCACCCAGGCCCACGCTTGCGGTGTCGTGCCTAGCTTTCTGACAGAATATTCCGGCCGCAATCGGATCACAGGAGGTCAGCAGCATGTCGCCTGACCTCTGGCTTGCCGTGAACAATGACGGCGAGATTATCGAAGATCGTTCCATCGGGAATGACCCCGATGCCGCTACCGCGCCGATGGGGAGCGCGGGCGATGAAAGCCCGGCCACCGAACACCAGTCCCCCGTAGGGGTGCGCCAGGAGCCGTCGCCGGAGAGCGCTATCACCCCCAGCGCCTCTGGTGTCGGCCCCGACCATCCCGATTTCGTCCTGCCTGACGGAACCACCGTCGCGGAACGGGACGCGATGGCGGACGCATGGGACGCGCATCTGGCAAGCCAGCGCGGCGAGGCCGCCTAGATGACCGCAGAACACGCCATATTGGTCCTGTCCGTTGTCGGAATCTCGCTGGCCGGCATCTGGATCATCGACCGGATAGCCCGCTGGGTCGAGCAGCGCCGCGACCGGCTGTCGGGAGGCTGACATGGCTATCGCTCCCGCATCGCGTCCCGTCTTAACAGACAGGCCAGCAACTGCCCCTCGACATGCTCCGGCAATCGGAACCTGGGAAAGCCCAGCGGCGTCTGGATCACCATCACGTCGCCTTGCATCAGCGCGGCATCGGCGCGGACCGGCTCCGCGTATTGCGAGCGGGGCCTGACATGGCGGCGGGGGGCATCATGGGGACTCTGTCCGGTCACGCTAATTCCGCCCTTGGTGGCGGTCCGTTGCCCTCATTGGGCGTTTCCTCCCTT
This sequence comes from Maricaulaceae bacterium, assembly GCA_050485925.1. Taxonomy (GTDB): domain Bacteria; phylum Pseudomonadota; class Alphaproteobacteria; order Caulobacterales; family Maricaulaceae; genus Glycocaulis. The sequence continues at coordinate 1,676 of JBJHCI010000350.1, read as the reverse complement.
GAACTTGCCGGCGCGTCTTCGGATGCGTCGGCCCTTTCGGGAGGCCCCAATTCTGCCAGCACCGCGCCCGCGAGCGCGACTGGCACAACTCCATGCGGCGGAGATGCTGAGCAGGCCGCCACGGCCGGGACGGGAGATACGGCGGACTGTGCTGTCCCGCCCCGGCCACCATCCGCCAACGCCAGCTCGGGGATAGGGGCATGACGTTCGACGGTATCCATCAATTCGATCCTGTTTGTTCAGCTTCGGCGGGCGCTGCAACGCCCGTCACCGATCGCCCCCACCATAGGAGCGGTCACATGCTGAATAATACGCCTAACCACTTGAAAAATCGAGGGAAGCTCGCCCGAAAAGTGGAGGCGGCGGCCCCGTCTACATCGGATTTCGCGGCCTTCCTGCGCAACCAGCACCCCAGCGACACGGTCTATTGGGTCGCGTCCCTGGGCGGGTTCAAGGAATCCACGGTCGAGGCATGGATTTACGAGAAGGCGTTGCCCCAGGCGCGTCATCTCGGGCCGTTGCTGGCGATCTATGGCCCCGACGTTCTGGCGGCGATCTTTCCCGGCGGTTTCGACTGGCTGGAACGGGCTGTCATGGACGAACGGAAGGCCCGGATAGACGCGGAAATTGCATCTCTTAGCGCCGAGCGGCGGCGGTTGGACGAGGGGACAAATGAGGGAATTTCTGAACGGCCTCCTGACGGCCGTTGAGCTGCTTCTGCGGCTTTTCGAGGGGCTATTCGATCTTCTGGCGGGCTGGCTGTTCCTTCCGCTGGCGAAGGGGTGCCGCTGTATCGCGGATTTGTGCCGGGCCGGTCAGGACTGGCTGAGAGCGCGGAGGGCCGCGTGATGCGTCGCTTCCTCTCCCGCCTATGGCGCCGGCGGCGCGACTGGGGGCACCGCTGATGGCGGAACCTCAACTCCGCGTCATCTCTCTTGGGG
>JBJHCI010000350.1:0-725 GCA_050485925.1 Maricaulaceae bacterium | reverse complement strand
GGGGCCGGCGTCCAGTCCACCACAATGGCGCTGATGGCCGCGCATGGCGAGATTGGCCCGATGCCGGATTGCGCGATCTTCGCGGACACCGGCTGGGAGCCGAAGGCGGTCTATGACCATCTCCGCTGGCTCATGTCCGGCAACGTGCTGCCGTTCCCGGTGCATGTCGTGTCGGCCGGCAATCTGCGTGATGAGATCGCTGCAAAGCGCCCGAAGGGCAAGTTCCTGAAGGTGGATGTGCCCGCGTATGTGTCGGTGGACGGCCAGCCCGGCGGGCTCGTGAACCGAAGTTGCACCCGCGACTACAAGATTGACCCCATTCGCCGGAAGATCCGCCAGATGCTTGGTATTGCTGGCAAGCGGTCGCCTTCCGAGCCCGTTGTCGAGCAATGGATCGGCATCAGTCTTGATGAAGTGATCCGGGTTAAGCCAGCCCGTGAGGCTTGGACGCAGAATCGCTGGCCGCTTATCGAACAACGGATGAACCGGAACGACTGCCTCCGGTGGATGGATCGGCATGGCTACCCGCGCCCCCCGAAATCCTCCTGCATAGGCTGCCCGTTCCATAGTGACGAGGAATGGCGGGCTCTCAGCGCAGATGAGTTTGCGGACGCCGTTGAGGTGGATCGGAGGCTTCGTGACAAGAGCTTAGGTCAGGCCCGCACCAAGGGCGAACTCTACCTGCACCGCTCCTGCAAGCCCCTCGACGAAGTGGACCTGTCCAC
>JBJHCI010000349.1:0-2922 GCA_050485925.1 Maricaulaceae bacterium | reverse complement strand
ACACATCCTCGCGGGCAAGGGCAATGGCTTCGTCCACGGTGCGGATCGCGCCGCCGCCAATATTCAACCCGCAGTCCCACAGCACGTAGAGCATGCGCTCCACAATGCCTTCCCCGCCGTCGCGCATGGGCGTTCCGGCCAGAAACAGAAGATCGATATCCGATTGCGGGGCAAGCTCGCCCGCGCCCCAGCCGCCGAGTGCGCACACGGCAAGCCCCGGCGCATTGGCCCCTTCCGGGTCCACATCGGTGGCGATGGAATCGAACAGCGCTCGGATGGCGGCATTCATCACGCCGGAGAGCGCACGCGCGGCTTCCAGCCCGCCGCCCTTGCCGTGAAGCTTGCCGGCGGCATAGGCTCGCCCGGCCTCGATATATTTCTTCAGTCGCCCAATGCCTGCCTGACGCGAGGCAGGTGGTTCCCAGCCTTCGCGCGTGGCAGCGGCGAGCTCTGCGCGCAGGCGCAGTCCATCAAGGGAGGCGGGCAGGGCAGACAGGCGCATGAGCCAAGGTCTTACGCCATCACATGGCCGCCGTCAGCCATCCTTTTGCCGTGACAGCGTTAGCGCGGTGCCGCCTCGACCACCAGCGCCTCGCTGGCTGGAACATCGCCGCGCACCAGCGCCCGATAGGCCGAGAGCGCTTCTTGCGGCCCTTCAAGGCTGCGCCAGGCGAGAAGCGTGTCAGCGGCGGCGGCAAACTGCGCCCACGCCTCGCCCTGACGCCTTGCAAAGCCTTCAGGGCCCCATTCGGCAACACGCTTGCGGGCATCGTCAGGCGCGAAGAAGAAGGTTGGACGAGGACCGGGTAGGTCACGCGCGGGGGCGCTGTCGTCCCAGTGCGCACCGCCCACCCGGATATTGGCCTTGAGCTTGTCAGCCAGCCGTGTATGCAGCGCGCGGTTCACATCTGCCGAGCCTGCAAAATCGACGATAAGCCGGGCGGGTGCAGGGTCCATCCGCTCGATATCGTCGTAGGCGATGACGGCGTCATAAAGCCCGCTATCCTTCACGAAACCGGTATTGCGCGCGGAGGTCAGCCCTTCGACTGATACCCCTTCAGGCCGTCCGCGCTTCAGCAGGAAGGCGAGCGCCAGCGCGGTCTTGCTGGATGCGCTGGTGAGGACAATCCGCTCAGCGCCGGAAAAGCCCGTATCGCGCAAATGCGCATCAATCAGGAAGGAGGTCAGGAACAGGGGCTGTAGCACCATCTGCGCGGCCTCGCGCGCCGGGTTCTCGCCAGAGTCGGTAGCGCATCGCTCATAGCGATTATAGACTGCTGGCAGGCCCGCGCGGTGCTCTGCCGCATCGATGAAGCTGTCGGGGCGGATCTTGCCCGGCGTGATGATCAGCTCAGCAGCAGCAGGCAGATAGCCATAGACACGTTCGCCAATTGCCACGCCCTCTGCGCGGCTTTCCGTCACTTCGGCAAAGCCCCAGACCGGCAGGCGGCCGCGCCCGTCCGCACCGGGAAAGAAGCGCCAGTATCCCATTGCCTCGCCGAAGGCGGCATAGGTGATATTGTTGGCGGTCAGGGCAAAACGTCGCACGGCAAGGCGCGCCTCGCCGGCCTGCAGGTCGCGGGAAATCTCCTCCACGAGGCTCGCTTGCGTGATGTCGGCCCGGTCAAGGCTCAGCGCCCAGTTCATGGATGGTATCTCCTCATGGTTTGCTTTCGTCCAGCAGGCTCTTGAGCACATAGAGCGCGTCAAGGGCGTCACGTGGGGTCAGTTCGTCCGGATTGATGGCTTTAAGCCGCTCCTCGACCTTCGAGGGTTTGCGCGGCGCTTCCACCGGTGTTGCCGAGAACAGCGGCAGATCAGCAAGGGCCGCTGCCGGGCTGCCATCGGATTCCAGTTTTGACAGAATAGCCTGCGCGCGCTTGACCGCGGCAGCGGGCAGGCCCGCGCGTTTGGCCACCTCCACCCCGTAGGAACGGTCGGCTGGACCGGGGCCTACCTCGTGCAGGAAGACCAGCTCGCCCTGCCATTCGCGCGCTTTCAGGGATACGTTGCCGGTTGCGTCCAGCTCATCGGCCAGCCGCGTAAGCTCGTGATAGTGCGTCGCAAAGAGCGCCCGGCAGCGGTTTACCGCGTGCAGATGCTCCACGGCAGCCCACGCAATCGAAAGCCCGTCCCAGGTCGCGGTGCCCCGCCCGATCTCGTCGAGAATGACAAGGCTTTTCGGGCCTGCCTGATTGAGGATGGCCGCCGTCTCGATCATTTCGGCCATGAAGGTGGAGCGGCCTCTGGCCAGATCATCTGCCGCGCCAACGCGCGAGAACAGTCGATCCGCAATGCCGATCACGGCCCGGCGCGCAGGGACGAACAGTCCTGCCTGTGCCAGAATGGTGATGATGGCGCATTGGCGCAGATAGGTCGATTTACCAGCCATGTTGGGGCCGGTGACGAGCAATAGCCGCGCCGCGGTCTTGCCCTCACCGTCCAGCGAACAGTCATTGGGCGTGAAGCGCCCCTCGCCTGACCTTGCGAGCGCGGCTTCCACCACCGGATGCCGTCCGCCTTCGATAACGAGCTCGCTGCCGGTGGATATCTCGGGCCGTACTGCATTGGTCTCAACCGCACAGACGGCCGCGCCTGTCCACAGATCAAGGCGTGCCAGCGCTTCCGCTGCGCGGCGGACGGGTTCAGCCAGCGCCTCGGTACGCGCGCGCAGCTCGGCGAATATCTCCAGCTCCAGCGCGATGGCGCGGCTGGCGGCGCTGGCGATCTTCGATTCCAGCTCGCCTAGCTCTGCGGTGGTGAAGCGCACAGCATTAGCCATGGTCTGACGGTGGATGAAGGGCTCCACCCCCATCAGCGCATCGGCCTGCTTGGCCGTGACCTCGATGAAATAGCCGAGCACATGGTTGTGCTTCACTTTCAGCGCTGCAACGCCCGTCTGGTCGGCATAGGTTTTCTGCA
>JBJHCI010000348.1:0-2928 GCA_050485925.1 Maricaulaceae bacterium | reverse complement strand
CTGATGGTGTCTTCATCAGCGCCGACCCTGAAGATCCCACCCGCTACATCATGCGTTCTGGTCAGTCCGGCCTCGGCCTGCCGAGCCGCGACTACTATCTGCTCGATACCGGCCGCTTCCCGGAATACCGCGAGGCTTACAAGGGCTATATCGCGCAGATTTTCGACCTTGCGGGCATGGACAATGGCGCGGCGCGCGCCGAAGCCATACTGGCACTGGAAACGGCGCTGGCGAACGTGCACTGGACGCGAGAGGATTCCCGCGACGTCACCAAGACCAATAACCGGATGAGCACCGAAGAGTTCTTCGCGCTCGCACCGGAACTGGGTCTGCGCCAGGCGCTTGAGGCTCGTGAACTGCCTACCGAAGGGGAGATCATCGTCTCCCAGCCCAGCGCGATCACTGATGCAGGCGCGCTGTTTGCCGCGACCGACCTGGAAACGGTTCAGTCGTGGATGACCTTCCATTTCATCTCCAGCCGTGCGTCCTGGCTGCCCCAGGCGTTCGACGTGGCCAGCTTCGACTTCTACAGCCGCACCCTGTCGGGCACCGAGGAGCAGCGCGAACGTGAGCTGCGCGGGGTGCAGCTGGTCAACGGCGCACTCGGCCACCCGGTCGGACAGGTCTATATCGAACGGCACTATCCGCCCGAGGCCAGCCGCCAGATGGACGAGTTGATCGAGAACCTCATTGTCGGGTTCCGCGGTCGCCTGGAACGTCTGGAGTGGATGGATGACGAGACGCGCGAGGAAGCGCTGACCAAGCTGTCCACCTTCGAACCGCGCATCGGCTACCCGGAAATCTGGAACGAGTATGATGGCCTTGAAATCCGGGCTGACGACTATTTCGGCAACCGGGTGCGCATGAGTGACTTTGCCTGGGCCGAGCAGCTGCGCCGCTTCCCCGATCCGGTGGACCGCCGCCGGTGGGGGTGGCCGCCGCAGATCGTGAATGCCAGCTATAGCCCGCTGATGAACCAGATCACTTTCCCGGCTGGCATTCTGCAGGCTCCGTTCTTCGACATGAATGCGGACCCGGCGATGAATTACGGTGCTATCGGTGCGGTGATCGGCCACGAGATCGGCCACGGGTTCGACGATAATGGCCGCCGCTTTGATGCGGATGGGCGTATCCGTGACTGGTGGACCGCCGAGACCAATGACCGCTTCGTGGAGCGTTCGGACCGACTCGTGGAGCAGTATAACGGTTTCTGCCCCTTCCCGGACGAATGCGTGAACGGACGCGTCGCGCTGGGCGAGAATATCGGCGACCTGGGCGGCATGCAGATGGCCTATGAGGCTTACCGCAATTACGCCGCGCAGGCCTATCCTGACGGCGAACCGCCGGTCATTGACGGCTTCACCGGCGACCAGCGCTTCCTGCTGGCCTGGGCGCAGGTCTGGCGGACCCTGTTCCGTGATGATGCGCTGCGCGCCCAGCTGGCCACCGGCCCGCATTCTCCGGGCATGTACCGGGTCAATGGCGTCGTGCGCAATCTCGACATCTGGTACGAGGCGTTCGGCGTAACGGAAGAGCACGAGCTCTACCTGCCGCCAGAAGAGCGCGTGCGCATCTGGTAGGCCCAACGGCTGACAAGTAAGGAAACGCCCGGCCCTCACGGCCGGGCGTTTTCATTTGCACCGTCGCGTTAAGGCTTTGTCCACCATGGACTGGTGATAAGCACGTTTGCACACCGCATTGATCACCGTGCGCGCATCGGCGTGCACTGGCGTGGAGCAGGTCCATGAAAAAGCTCTGGCACACTGCCGCCTTGCTCGCCATCACCGTGGTGCTGGCATCGTGCAACACCATTCAGGGCGTCGGCCGCGACATCACGCGGGCTGGCGAGTTCCTGGAAGAGATCACCGGCTAGCGCTTTTCGGGGAGCCACGGCACCATCTGCTGCGTATACTTGCCAGGAGGCCTGTCGGGCAAACGCCAGAGGCCCGCTCAGACAAGGAGTTTCAGCACATGAAGACCGCCCTTATCCTGACCGGCCTTGTGGGCCTCATGCTCATCCTGTCAGCTTGCAATACGATCCAGGGCGTGGGACGCGACATAACCCGCACCGGCGAAGTGCTTGAAGACCTTACGACCTGATCCTTCATTATTCTCGCCGCACGGAGCCAAATGGCGCCTGATGCGTTGAGACTCCAGAAGCGGAGCGCGACGGGGTGCCCGCAACTGGAGGAGATGAGGATGAAAGCGACTGTTATCGCCGCCGGCCTTACCGCCATACTTCTCATACTGGCTGCCTGCAATACCGTGCAGGGCGCAGGCCGCGACATACAGGGCGCGGGCGAGGCCATCGAAGATGCCGCAGACTAGGCGCAACCGCTAACAGGCTATTCGCCAATATGGGCCGTGCCGCGCGGTGCCGCCTCTTCTATACCCGCACGCCCTAGCGAGATGCCGCACGCGCGCTGTGACGCTTCATCAACGGACGCACCGCTGCCGTGAACGAGGTGGCAAAGAGGGCGATGATCACCCGCGCGATGATCGTGAAGAAGACCAGCGTGAATTGCGGCTCACTGGTCCATTGGCGCAGCGCCGCGCGATAGGTCGGCGGCAGGTCGGTGCTGGTGATGAAGCGATACACCACGCCCGACCAGTCCTGCACCAGCAGCAGCCAGGTCGGCTGGAACAGGGCGCACATGACCAGAAGTATCGGTGCCATGATGGCCGACAGCGCCAGTGTCATCGACGCTGACAACGGACGAACAAAGATGCGGAACATGATGCAACTCCCTCCAGTGCATGACAGGCTCGCAGACCGGCCGTGATCCCCTCGCGCCGCTACGCCGCCCCGGGTGATGACCAACACTCAAGCAAACAGAAAAAGGCCCGTCGCCTGCTAAGGAAACGGGCCTTCCTCAAGACTGTCCATCCCCGGTCTATTCGACGCGGGTGATGGTCATCTCCGAACCG
>JBJHCI010000347.1:0-2952 GCA_050485925.1 Maricaulaceae bacterium | reverse complement strand
GCCTGGACCGGCCCAAACAGATTCATCAGTGTCCAAAAAAAAGTAACAGTCAGAAGCGTTTAGCCCTGGCCCGCATCGCCGCGGCGATGAAGGGATCGAGGGACCGGCGGACCCTGAAGAACGCCGGCCCCTCTTGGCACTTGCCCGCTCTCCATGAAGGGCAAGCGCTGTTCGATCAGGCGACGATGCGCAGGTTGCCGCCATCCGGGCCGTCATAGCCCATCTCCGGCACGGCCGGCTCCAGCGGCACGAACCGGACTTTGTCAGCCGCCGTCTTGGCCGGCTTGTCATGCTCGGCAAGCAATTGCCGGGCTGCCTCAGCCACCCTCTCAGGCCGGCGGTGCAGGCTTTCATTGACCTGCCAGAAGGCCCGCTCGCCGGGTTGCACCGGGGGCAGCGATAGAAGCTCAAACAGGGCACCGCGATGGACCATGGGCGCGCTGGGCCGATAAACCTCGCGACGGAACTTGCGCTTGTCCACGGGGCGGCCATTCAGCTTGCCATCCTTGATGCTGGCTACCTGCTCATCGGTGAGCACGGCGTTCGTTGAAGGGAAGGCCCACACCTTGACCTCTTCCGAGCCGACAAGCTCTTCCTTGCGCGCCGGGACCGAACCCGACAGCACGGCCGGCACCTCGATCCGGGAGCACCCGGCGGGCAGCTTCTCATTCGCCTTCTGTGCGGCGTGCAGAGCGTCGAGTGCCGGGATCAGCATCTCCGCCATCTCCCGCGCCAGTTGGGGATAGCGGGCCTCTAGCGCCGCACTGGTGCGTTCCAGATCGGCTTTGGCGGTATTGTAGGCATCGGCCCGCGAAGCCTCTCTTTCCCGCTCCTGGGCCGTGCTGTGCGTCTCCCGCAGCCGGTCGAGGGCCACGGTCAGCCGCTCCCGCGAGAAGTCGATTTCGGTCAGTTCGGTGCGGGCGGCCTTCACCGCGTCCTCGGTGGCCATCGGATCGAGCGCCGTGGCCTTCAGCGTCTCCACCTTGCCGGCCAGCGCGGTCAACTCGGCCTCGGCTTCGCTGATCAGCTTGGCAACGTCGGCTGCTTTGGGCTCGCCGCTCAGGGCGGATTGAATACGGGGGAAGATGTTGCTCATGATGGTCATGGCCTTTTCATGGAAGGGTTTAACGCAACTTCACGCCAACGGAGCGGCCGGCTGCGGCCCATCCGTCTTGTGCATCAGCGGTCGCCTTCTGTTTCGTGGACATGCCGGCCGCGCTGATCGCGGCATCCCAGCTTGCGTTCATGCTGTCGCGGAAGCTGTTCGATATCGAGGCCAGCGTGTTGTGAACGGTTTCAAGCCAAGCGAGCGCGGCTTCCGTCTTGCGGAACTGTTCAGCCATCCGGGCTTCGGCGTCGGGGCCATAAACGCCCGATTCCGCAAGCTGGCGTTCGCTGTTCATCTTGGCCTGCGTCTCAACGTGCAGCACCTCGATTTCATGTTGAAGCGCCAGCGCATCCTCGCGGCGGTTCACGCTGCGCAACCGCTGAGCCAGCGGCCGAAGCAGTTCTTCATGTTCCGTCGCGAGGCCCTTCGGCAGTTCGGCGGCCTTGTCGAGGTCAGCCAATGTGATGCGATCCGAACCCAGAACGCGAGCGGCCGAGTCGGTCATCAGCATGTTGCTGACCATCGTCACGCCATCGCGGAGCCTCCGGCCGTTGATCAGCGCCTCATCTTCCGAGAGTAGGCGGCCGTCGGGGGCGTAGTAGGTGGCCTGGTGTTTCATTGCACGGTCTCCTTCCGATCGACATGGATCGAGAATTGTTCGAAATAGTCGGAACGCGCTGCGGCAAGCCCGCGCCTGTATTCGTCTGTTTCCCGGTGCTCGCGCGCTGCATAGGCCGCACTGAGCAACGCGGCCGTCGAACGGATGCGGTCAGAACCTGCCCCAGCAACCCGCCATTGCAGGTGGCGGAACGCTGCACCGGTCAGCGGCAAGTCCTCGATCCATCGTCCGTTAGGTGTCATGGTGTCACCGGGCTTTCGCCGTGAATGGTCAGGTGGCGCTTCAGCGCATCGGCGGTCAGTTCGCCGAAGATATTTGCGTCGGCACCAGCCGGTGGCGTGACGTTGATGGTGCCAACGTCAACCTGCGTGGTGTTATTGCTGTTGGTGTTGACCATGGCCGGGGCGCCGCTGAAGCGTTCCGCAAACGAGGCCGGACCTTCTGCGCTCAGTGGCGCGGACCCGGCATCCGACCTTGGGCCAATAGCGTTGCTGTCTTGCGGCCGGGGACCAGATGCGCCAGGGGCAAACAACGGCGCACGGGATGGACCGCCTGGAACCAGCTTTTCGAGGCCATTCCAGACTCCGCTGAGCGCGTCCATAAGCTCCCTGCGAAACGCAGCAACGATGGTGACGGCGACCGTGCCGAGGATAAGCTTGATACCGGGCGGCGTGGCGAGGAACGCGAAAGCAACTGCCAGCGCTTTTGCCAGATGGGGACCAAGGGCGGCGATGCCCGCCAGCAGGGGCGCGAAGATCAGAGCGGGTTTCAAAAGACCGATCAGCCCAACCGCTCCGACGATACCGGCGATTGCTCTTGCGGTGTTCTCAGAAACGCCGGTCAGGTCGCGAAGCCAGTCGATGAACGCGCCTATTTGGCTGTCGGCACCGCGCATGTAGCTGAGGAAATCATCTGTGGCGATTGCCAGTGCACCGATGATGGTCGCTCGCGGCGCTATGACACGAAGCAGCGGCAGCAGCGCCAAACCCACATTTCGTGCGGACGGAGACAGTTCTTCGAACGCCTCGCGAAGGTATTTTGAGTGGCCGCCCATGCGGCGGAAAAAGCCACCGATGTTCTGGCGGATAACGTCACGGTTCGCATTTACCCATCGTTGGGTCGCGCCGATGGCCTCCATCAACGATGGGATCAAGTCCATGCCGATGGCGGTCTTGATCGCGCCGAATGACTGACGCAGCAGGTTCATCGCGTCGTTGTATTCGCG
>JBJHCI010000346.1:1119-2959 GCA_050485925.1 Maricaulaceae bacterium | reverse complement strand
CCATTGGGCCGGACGGGCACGCGCATCGAGGTGCGCGACCTGTTCTACGCCACGCCCGCGCGCCTGAAATTCCTGAAAAGCGAACGCGCGGAAAGCCTTGCCATCACCGACGTGATGAAGCGCCTCGCACTCGCACGGGCCGATGTCGGCTTCTTCCTAACGCTGGACGGCCGCTCGCGCCTCGCCCTGCAGGCTCCGGGCATGGTGGACACGTCCGAAGCGCGCCGTGTGCGGCTTGCCGCCCTGCTGGACCGGGATTTTGCCGAGAATGCACTCGCCATTGACACCGTGCGCGAGGGCGTGAGCGTGACCGGCTGGGCGAGCCTTCCGACCTATAATCGCGGCACCAACCAGCACCAGTTCCTGTTCGTGAACGGGCGGCCCGTGCGCGACAAGCTGCTGGTGGGGGCGGTGCGCGGGGCGTATCAGGATTTCCTCGCCCGGGACCGGCATCCGGTCGTGGCGCTCTATGTCGATCTGCCGACCGATGAGGTGGATGTGAACGTGCACCCCGCCAAGGCGGAGGTGCGCTTTCGCGATTCAGGGCTGGTGCGCGGGCTGATCGTCGGCGCGCTGCGCCATGCGCTGGCGGGGGCAGGACACCGTGCGTCTACGACCGTAGCGGCTGCGACATTGGGACGACTCCAGCCGCAGAGCGCCCCCACAGGCTCACTCTGGGCGCCTTCGCGAGCCGAATATGGCGCGCGGGTGTCGCCTGCCTACGAAGCCTCTCTTGCGGAACGTGCCAGCCATGATTTCGATGCGGGTTTGCCGCGCGCCGAACCCTCCGGCCTAGCCTATGCCGCTCGGGTGGAGGCGGAGCCTGCCAGCGAACTCGAAGATTTTCCCCTCGGCGCAGCGCGCGCGCAGCTGCACGAGACCTATGTGATCGCGCAGACGGCGGACGGACTTGTGATCGTCGATCAGCACGCCGCCCATGAGCGCCTCGTCTATGAGCGGATGAAGGCGGCTTTGGCCTCCACCGGCGTCGCCCGGCAGGCGCTTCTGGTGCCGGAGATTGTCGAGATGGACGAGGGCGAGGCGCGCCGCGTGCTCGACCGTGCGGACGAGCTTGCCGAGCTGGGCCTTGTCATCGAGCCCTTCGGCCCCGGCGCGATTGCGGTGCGCGAAACACCAGCCCTCCTCAAACGCCTTGATGTGCAGGGCCTTATCCGCGATCTCGCCGATGAACTCGCCGAGTATGACGAGGCCTTGTCGCTAAAGGAAAAGCTGGAAGAAGTGGTGGGTACCATGGCCTGCCACGGCTCTGTGCGGGCGGGCCGCCGCCTCAATGGCGAGGAGATGAACGCGCTCCTGCGCGAGATGGAAGCCACGCCCCATTCCGGCCAGTGCAATCATGGCCGGCCGACCTATGTGGAGCTCAAGCTCTCTGATATCGAACGGCTTTTCGGGCGGAAGTGAGGGGTCACCCCCGCCGGAGATACACCACCCGCGCTGCGCCATACTCGCCTTCATCGAGGCGTTCCCAGCCCGGCGTTTCGGGGCTTTCCTCGATGCCGACTTCCAGAACGGCGATTGCGTCGGGGCTGAGCCAGCCGCCTTCGGGCAGTCTTGCAAGCGCGAGCTCGCCCAGCCCCTTGCCATAGGGCGGGTCGAGGAAGACCAGATCGAAGGGCGGGCCGAGATTGGCCGGTTTCTCGCCCAGCGAGGTGGCGTCGCGCCGGTGGATGCGGGTCGTGCCCCAGAGCTGCAGCGCCTCGATATTGTCGCGGATCGCGCCTCTGGCATTGGCATCGGTCTCTACAAACAGGCAGAAGGCCGCGCCCCGGCTCATCGCTTCAAAGCCGAGCGCGCCTGAGCCGGCAAAGAGGTCCATCAC
>JBJHCI010000346.1:0-1109 GCA_050485925.1 Maricaulaceae bacterium | reverse complement strand
GGCCAGCTTGTTGAAAATGCTTTCGCGGATGCGGTCGGCGGTGGGGCGGGTCTTGCGTCCCTTGGGCGCGCTCAGCACCCGGCCCTTATGGCTTCCGGCGATGATGCGCATCGGGCTTTCTGGCCTTGCTGTCGGGGCGTTTGCCGGGAGAGGTTTTGCCGCGCGGTCCGCCGGGTGAAGGGCGGGGCGGGCCCTTGCCCTTGGGGGCTGCCGGACGCGAGGGTGAAGGCCGGGATACCGCCTTGCCGGTCATGTCGGCTTCGCGTGCGCCGTCCTTCATCGGATAACCATCGCCATCGAGCGGATAGAGCTTGCCGAGCTGCTCGCGCAGGACAGAGCGGCGGATTTCCTCTGTCTTGCCCTTTTCCAGCGCGCCGAGCTGGAACGGGCCGTAAGCGGTGCGCAGGAGCCGGTTCACGGTCAGGCCGACCGCAGAGAGCACTTTCCTCACCTCGCGGTTCTTGCCCTCTTTCAGGCCCACGGTCAGCCAGGTGTTGGAGCCGGTGCGCCGGTCCACGATCACTTCTATGGGCCCGTACTTTACGCCCTCGACCGTGATACCGTTCTTCAGCTTCTGGATTGCCTCTTCACTGATGTCGCCATAGGCGCGCACGCGGTAGCGGCGGGTCCACCCGGTGGAGGGCAGTTCCAGCACCCGCGCCAGCTCGCCATCATTGGTCAGAAGCAAAAGGCCTTCGGAGGTCAGGTCCAGCCGCCCGATGGAGATGACCCGGCCCATATCCTTCGGCAGGGCCTGAAACACCGTCTCGCGCCCTTGCGGATCGGCATGGGTGGTGACAAGCCCGTCCGGCTTGTGGTGACGCCACAGGCGCGTGGGCGGGCGCTCGGCAATGGGTTTGCCATCCACGCGCACATCATCGCCGGGGCCGACTTTCACCGCAGGCGTGCGCAGAATCTTGCCGTTAAGGCTCACCCGCCCATCCTCGATCATGCGCTCGGCTTCACGGCGCGAGGCGACGCCCGCATGGGCGAGCACCTTGGCGATGCGTTCACCGTCTTGAGCTGATTTGGGGGCAGGGGGCTTGGCCAAGGCTTGCAGGCACTCCGGTGAAGGCTTAAGCGGCTCCCATGAGCGATAGCCGCGACAT
>JBJHCI010000345.1:0-2969 GCA_050485925.1 Maricaulaceae bacterium | reverse complement strand
TGCGGTGCTCCCAGATCGAGTGCTTGATGACCGGCTTGCCGAAGGCCTCCCGGCTCATCGCGCGCTTGACCATCAGTTCCAGCGCCCGCTCTGCGGCGCCGATCGTGCGCATGCAGTGATGGATGCGGCCCGGTCCGAGGCGGCCTTGCGCAATCTCGAAGCCCCGGCCTTCACCCAGCAGCATGTTGGAGGCGGGCACGCGTACGTCTTTCAGTTCAACCTCCATATGGCCGTGCGGGGCATCGTCATAACCAAATACGGGCAGATGGCGCAGCACCTTCACGCCCTTGGCATCGGCGGGTACGAGGATCATGGATTGTTGCTTGTGCAGCTCGGCCTTCGGGTCGGTTTTGCCCATAACGATGTAGACCGCGCAGCGCGGATCACCGGCACCAGAGCTCCACCATTTGCGGCCGTTGATGACGTATTCATCGCCGTCGCGCCGGATCGAGCATTCGATATTGGTCGCATCGGAGGAAGCAACCGCAGGCTCGGTCATCAGGAAGGCGGAGCGGATCTCGCCGGCCAGAAGCGGCGTCAGCCATTTCTCCTGCTGCTCTTTTGTGCCGTAGCGCGAGAGCACTTCCATGTTGCCGGTATCGGGCGCGGAGCAGTTGAACACCTCGCTTGCCCAGACCACCCGGCCCATTTCCTCGGCCAGCGGTGCATAGTCGGCATTGGACAGGCCCGCGCCGTGCTTGGCATCGGGATGGAAGAGATTCCACAGACCTTCCGCTTTCGCCTTGGCCTTCAGTTCCTCGATGATGGGTAGAACCTGCCAGCGATTGGTGCCGAAACCGGCCAGCTGCGCGTGATAGGTCTTCTCATTGGGATAGACATGCTCGTCCATGAAGGCGCGCACGCGGGCGAGATAGTCCTTGCACCGGGCCGAATATTCGAAATCCATGGGGTAGCTCTCCTCCGGTAGGTTTTTCGTGGATACTGCGCTTTCCAAAGCGGTAAGTCTCGGTTCGCGCCTATCATGGCACCTCTTGCCCGTGATTCCATCCGCGACATGACAGCCATCATCATTCTTTTTGCCGCACTCGCGACGGCCTTCCTCTCTGCCGTGTTCGGCATGGCGGGCGGTCTGATCCTGATGGGCGTGCTGGCAGCGCTCCTGCCGGTGCCGGCAGCGATGGTGATGCATGGCGCGGTACAGAGCGTATCCAACGGCTGGCGGGCCGTGCTGCTGCGTCGCTATATCCTGTGGAAATCCATCGGCTGGTACATGGTGGGCTCGGCTGCCGTGGCGCTGGCGCTTTTAAGCTTCACCATCATCCTGCCGCGCCCCTGGCTCTTTATTGTGCTGGGCCTGGTGCCGCTCATCGTCTGGGTGCCCAGATCGGTCTTTGCGCTTGATGCCACAAAGCCGGGACAGGGCGTCGCCTGCGGCGTCAGCGTGACGGGTCTCAACGTGATCGCGGGCGTATCCGGGCCGCTGCTCGATACCTTCTTCCAGAATGTCGAGGCGGACCGGCGTTCAATAGTGGCCACCAAGGCGACCACGCAGGTCGCGGCCCACGGCGTGAAGATCGCCTACTACGTGGCGCCTGCCTTGGCGGCGGGCGAGGGCGGGTCGTTCTGGCTCATCGCGCTCGCCATACCGCTCTCCGTGCTCGGTACGACGCTGGGCGCAAAAGTGCTCGACGGTATGAGCGAGGATGTGTTCCGCCGCTGGACCAAACGCCTCGTGACCGGAATCGGCGCTTATTACCTCGCCAGCGGTGTGTGGATGCTGACCGGAGGTGCGGGATGAAGCTGGAACCGGTGGTTCTGGAAAACGCTTTCGTACGCCTGGAACCGCTTGATGAGTCGCACCGCGAGGAGATGCGCACGCTCGCAGGCGAGGCGGAGCTCTGGGAGTGGACGAGTGTGCGCGGTGATGGACCCGGCTTTGATGCCTGGTTTGATCCCCTGCGCGCCGACCAGCCCGGTAACCACCAGTTCGGCCATGCGGTGAGGATCGCGCAGACCGGCGAGCTGGCGGGGCATACTTCGTTCGTCGCCATCGAGCCCGATCACGCCCGCGTGGAGGTCGGCTGGACATGGTATGGCGCGCCGTGGCGGGGCGGGTTTGTGAACCCGGCCTGCAAGCTGCTGATGCTGGGCCGGGCGTTTGAGGCCGGCGCGCAGCGCGTGGAGCTGAAAACCCATGGCCGCAATCTGCGCAGCCAGCGTGCCATGCTGCGTATGGGCGCCGTGCGGGAAGGCACGCTGCGCAGCCATATGGTGACCTGGCGCGGTGACCGCCGCGACACGGTCTATTTCTCCGTCCTGCCGGATGAATGGCCCGATGTGCGCGATGGGCTGGCGCGCCGCCTGCAGGCATTTGGCACTGTGGCTTGACCCCTCCGCCGCCAGACCCGACTTTCGCAGCCATGGCCATTATCCGCCGACTCACCCCTGAAACCGTCAATCGCATCGCCGCTGGCGAGGTCGTCGAGCGCCCGGCCTCGGCCCTGAAAGAGCTGGTCGAGAATGCGCTGGACGCTGGGGCCACCCGTATCGATGTGCGCGCCGAGAGCGGTGGGCTGACGCGGCTGATCGTGGAAGATGACGGCCACGGCATGGACCGGGAGAGCCTTGCCCTGTCGGTAGAGCGTCATGCCACCTCCAAGCTGCCGGTCGGGGCGGACGGTGCGGATGATCTGTTGAACATCGCCTCAATGGGTTTCCGCGGCGAGGCGCTGCCCTCCATCGGCTCGGTCGCGCGGCTCGCCATAACCACGCAGGACGTCTCCGGCGATTGCTGGACGCTGGAGGTGGAGGGCGGGCGCACAGGCGAGCCGAAACCCGCCCCGCCTTTGGGCCGGACGGGCACGCGTATCGAGGTGCGCGATCTGTTCTACGCCACGCCCGCGCGCCTGAAATTCCTGAAAAGCGAACGCGCGGAAAGCCTTGCCATCACCGACGTGATGAAGCGCCTCGCACTCGCACGGGCCGATGTCGGCTTCTTCCTAACGCTG
>JBJHCI010000344.1:0-2970 GCA_050485925.1 Maricaulaceae bacterium | reverse complement strand
TATCCGCCCTCCCGAGCCGGCGCTGATGGCCTCCAGCGTGAAGCGGTCTCCCAGAAAGAATCCGGCGCCTTCCCGGGCGTGATCAACGGGCAGGGTGATGGTGATATCGGCGTTCACGCGTGATGTTGTCGGATCGAGCTGGAGGCGGATGGAGTAGTGGCCATCTTCGTCTCCGGCCAGCCCTGTTGACGATAAGACCAGTGCGCAGCCCAGCGCTGTGGCGGGAATCTGAAACCATTGCATGTGTGTCTCCCCTGACCGTTGTTGCGGGAAGCGTTTCCCGCTCAGGGGTACGATGCGCGCGCGAGCGGTTTCCTCCATATAGCGCGGGGTTGCCAGTGATCGATGAGCGTGAGCTCTCACCATGCTCTCTGCCAGGAAACCATACTATTCGCACAGGGTGTGAAGCTGTGGCCTGCGGGCTCTGGGCATTCCGGCATCATCGGCTTAGGTTGGCAAAAGGGCGTCCTGTTGCCTGAAAGGAATTCAGCCATGCTCTTCCGTCTCGCCTGCGCCATTGTGGCCGTTGCTTATCTTGGCACGAGCGCGGCTGCCCAGCAGCCTGTCATGCCCCAATCCCCGTTCGAGATGCGCGCCCTGCTGACGGATCCCGATAGTGGGCGCCAGTTCAATATGGAGGTGCGCCATCACAGCGGCATTTTCCGCATGGAAGGCGAAATCGAAGGGCAGGCGGCAGTTGTGCTTCTTGATCATGCGCGCAAGATCACAACCATTCTCATCAACATGCAGGGCCTGCGCATGGCGATGGAGATGCCGCACGGGGAGGGGATCGACCTGCCCCTGCCGGAGGAGGAGGCGCTGATCGAGGTCATTGGCAATGATATCGTCGCGGGCGAGCCGTGCACGGTTTACCGCGTCGAGGACGAGGATATTCCCGGCGGGGAGGCGCATGGTTGCCTGACAGATGACAGTATCGTGCTGCGGGTCGAGGTGCCGGGCCGCGGCGCGATGCTTGAGGCCACTTATTTTGCGCGGACGCCGCAGGACGCATCCCTGTTCGTGGTGCCGCCCGGCTATCAGGTCATGCAGATGCCCGCCGGCATGGGCTTTCCGCGTTAGTCCAAGGGGCTGATCTCCAGCGCCAGCTCATGAACGTTGTCGCCGATGGGGGACTGGTCGTCGGCCCCGCTCACTGCAGCCGCGTGAAGCATGACCGACCCGGACAAAGTGTCAGGCGCCGTCCAGAGAAGTTCCCAGATCGCCTCGCCCTCCTCCATGCGCTTGGGTGCAGTGTGGCTTGCATAGACCACATCACCCAGCATGCCGGTCTGACCTTCGCCTTCAGCCATCTCCAGAAGGCCGGCATTGCTGCCGTCCTCAAAGCGCAAAACCAGCTGAAAGCCGGCAACCGCTGCTTCCGGATCCATGACGCGGACGAAGAAGCGATAGCGTTCGCCCGGTGCGTAGATATCAGGGCCATCAACGCGCAGCGCGATATCCTCGCCTTGTGCACCGCCGAAATGGCACGAGGCGCAGCTCTCCTCGCCAAACCCGCCCGTGTGGCCCAGCAGCGCGCCTTCAGGGAAGGCGCTTGCAGGCGCGGGAAGGGCGAGGCTGGCAGAGGCAATCGCCCCTGCCAGTATCAGCCTGACGGCCGTTAGCGCGCGTCCTGCACAGCGGCCCGGCCAATTGTGTTGGTGTCTGCCCCGAACCAGATGGAGCGGGTTTCAGGATCAAAGACCATGTGGCGCACCGTGCCGCCGCCGGAGGGCACCTCTACCGGTGTGGTGAAAGTTTCCGTTACCGGGTCAAAGCCGACAAAGAGGTTCGGCTGCGGGCCGGTTTCCACGAACCAGAGCAGGCCGTTATCATCGCTGGTCATGGCATAGGGGCGCGAGCCGCCGCCCGATGGCGTTTGCCATTCGGTGATCTCTTCGCTCGCCGCGTCATAGCGGCCGATATAGCCGTCCGCGTAATCGACATACCAGACCGTACCGTCACCCGGCAGGGCCATACGGCGCGGGCGGGTGGTCTCGCGCGGCAGGTTGATTTCCTGAACCTCGCCGTCAATTACGGTAGCAAGGCGATTGGTGCCGAACAGCACCGCCCAGGGCTGGTCATTGTCATCAACCATGATGCCGTAGGGGCGCGAACCGCGGCGCTCCACATCCCACAGCGTGATCTCGCGGGTTTCCCGGTCCATGAAGCCGAGTTGGTTGGCACCCTGCAGGGTGAACCAGAGATTGCCGGCTGAATCGAAGTCCATGGTGTGGACATCGCGGCGGCCATCGCCGGGGATTTCGATGATATCGATTTCTCGGGTCTGCGGATCGACAAAGCCGATGTGACCGACGCGGTTGCCCGCATACCAAGCGCCTTCGTCATCCGCGATGACGGTATGCGGACCCGCACCGTCCACCAGATCGGTGCGAGTGAACTCGCCGGTCTCCGGGTCTAGTGTCGCGACATAGTGGGAACGCTGTCCGACAAACCAGATCGTGCCGTCAGGAGCCACATAAGGGTCACGCGGACGGCTTTCCTCGTAAGGCACCGTCCATTCGTGGATATCGACCGTCGCGCCGTGGGTTTCCTGCGCCAGCAGGGCGGGGCTCGCCGACACGGCGAGTGCAACGCTCAAGGCCAGCGAATGTGTGAGGCGTCTCATCAAGAAGTCCTCCCATAATAGAAGTGCATTGGGACGAACGTTAGCCCGGGCTTCCGGTTCCGGCACGGCTTTCCGCCTCACACCTTCGTGAGGCAGCCATTCAGTGAAAATCCCGGCTTTTGGGGATGACGCGCACATCGCGCGGATGGCGGACGTGTGAATTGTCCGAGGCGAAGGGCGCACGCCGTGGTTGGGTAATATTTCTGGCGTCACAGGCCCGTTCATGTTAATGAACAACTCGTCTCTCCGATTGATGGATCCCGGAAATGGAGCCGCCGTTTTTCATCGCTCCGCGAGGGCGGCGGTGTCCAGGGTGCCCTGTTCGCGCCTGCACTGTCTGCCTG
>JBJHCI010000343.1:0-2971 GCA_050485925.1 Maricaulaceae bacterium | reverse complement strand
CGGCTGCAGGCGCGAGAGCGTGGTGACGGCCGCCGTATGGGGAATGATCATCAGCTGGAACACATCGCCCTTTACGCCATTGACCGTCAGCGATACGCCATCAACGGCAATGGAGCCCTTCTCTGCGATGAAGCGGGCCAGTGCCTGCGGGGCCTTCACGCTCAGGGCCATCCAGCCATCGGTGTCGGTACGGGTGACGATCTCACCCACGCCGTCGACATGACCCTGCACGATATGGCCGCCGAGCTCGTCTCCCGCTTTCAACGGGCGTTCCAGATTGACTTTCGTGCCGACCTGCCAGGCACCCAGCGTGGTGCGGCTCAGCGTCTCAGGGGACACCTCGACGGCATAGCGTACGCCTTCGGGCCGGGCGGCAATATCCACCAGCGTCAGGCACACCCCGTCATGGGCGACTGACGCGCCTAGCACCAGCTCCGCTGCCGGCCAGGGCGCATGGATGGTAAAGCGGCGCACAGGGCCGTCATCTATGGCCACCAGCTCGCCAAGGGCGGTGACTATGCCGGTAAACATCCCGTCTAATTGCCTTCGCGCTCATAGCTTTCATGGATGTCGCGTCCGAGGACGCGCAGCGAGACACGCCGGAACTGGGGCGCGGCCTCCAGACTCGCAAGACCGAGCGCTGAAAACACGTCCATCCCGTCCCCGCCAATGATCATCGGCGCGCGGAACCATTCAATGCGATGGACCAACCCCTGACGTAGGGCAGAACCCGCCAGCGTGCCGCCTGCTTCCAGGAGGATACGCCCTGCCCCTGCACTCGCCAGATAGCGGATCGCTTCCTTGAGGCTTGCCCGGCCATCAGCGTTCGCATTCAAGCGCACAGGGCTACCGCCCGCCTTGGTCAGCGTCTCGGTGCGGCTGGTGTCATCAGAGCTATGGAAGAAGGTTACAGGCCCCTCCTCCAGAAGCTTGGCGGTGACCGGCGTGCGAAGGCGTGAGTCCATTACCGCGCGCAGCGGCTGCTCGGCCGCCTTGTGCCCGCCCGGCCTGACGGTCAGGCGCGGATCATCGGCTAGCACCGTGCCAATCCCCGTCAGCACCGCGTCCTGTTTGGCGCGTAGGGCATGAACCGCATCGCGCGCTTCCGGGCCGGTAATCCATTGCGATTGGCCGTTGGCCAGCGCGATCTTGCCGTCCAGCGATGTCGCCAGTTTCAGGGTGACGCGTGCAAATCCGCTCATTCTTTCGCCCCGTCCTCATCGTCATCGGCCTCATCGGCCAGTTTCTCGCCCCGGATGAACTCCGAAAAATCCGCCACCTCGCGGAAATCACGATAGACTGAGGCGTAACGCACATAGGCCACCGGATCGAGGTTGCGCAGCCCCTCCATCACCAGCTCGCCAATGCGCCTGGAGGGGATGTCAGGATCCCCCCCGCTTTCCAGCCGCCGGACAATGCCTGAAATCATCTGCTCAATGCGCTCCCGGTCAATCGAGCTCTTGCGTGCGGCCAGCAATACAGAACGCATCAGCTTGTCGCGTTCGAATGGAACGCGCTTTCCATCGGATTTGATGACCTGTAGATCACGCAATTGCACCCGCTCAAACGTGGTGAAACGCGCACCGCAAGACGGACACTGCCGCCGCCGCCGGATCGCCTGCCCGTCCTCTGACGGGCGCGAATCCTTCACCTGCGTGTCAGGATGAGAACAGAACGGGCAGCGCACCTCGCCCTCCTACCCCAGCGCCGGATAGATCGGGAAGCGCTTGCACATATCGATAACTTCCTCGCGCACCCTCGCCTCGACCTCCAGATCGCCCTCGCGCTTCTCGGCAAGGGAATCAAGCACGTCAGCCATCAGCTCACCGACGCGGCGGAACTCAGCCAGACCAAAGCCGCGCGTAGTCCCGGCCGGGGCGCCGATACGCAGGCCGGACGTGACCATGGGCTTTTCCGGGTCGAACGGCACGCCATTCTTGTTGCAGGTGATGTGGGCGCGCTCCAGTGCCTTTTCCGAAATGTCCCCGGTCAGTTTCTTCGGTCGCAGGTCAACCAGCGCCAGATGACTGTCGGTGCCGCCTGATACCAGGTCATAGCCCGCGTCGGACAGCGCACCGCCCATGGCCTTGCAATTATCGACCACATTCTGCGCGTAGGTCTTGAACTCCGGGCGCAGCGCCTCACCGAAAGCCACCGCCTTGGCCGCGATCACATGCATGAGCGGGCCACCCTGCAGACCCGGGAACACCGCCGAATTGATCTTCTTGCCGATCTCCACATCACGCGAGAGGACCATGCCACCGCGCGGACCACGCAGCGTCTTGTGCGTAGTAGTTGTCACCACATCGGCATAGGGCACAGGGTTGGGATAGACCCCGGCCGCCGCCAGACCAGCGAAATGAGCCATGTCCACCAATAGCAGCGCGCCCACATCATCTGCGATCTCGCGGAACACCTTGAAATCGATCACACGCGGATAGGCCGAGCCACCGGCGATGATCATGTGAGGCTTCAGCTCGCGCGCTTGGGCGTGCACCGCATCATAATCGATCAGGGCATCGCTCTCGCGCACGCCATAATGGTGCGCCTCGAACCATTTGCCCGACATGTTCGGACGTGCGCCATGGGTCAGGTGCCCGCCGGCCGAAAGGTCGAGGCCGAGGATACGGTCGCCAGGTTTCAGCAGAGCCAGAAACACGGCCTGATTGGCCTGGCTGCCGGAATTGGGCTGCACGTTCGCATAGGCCGCGCCGAAAAGTTTTTTTGCGCGCTCAATCGCCAGCTCTTCGGCGATGTCGACAAACTCGCAGCCGCCGTAATAGCGCTTGCCGGGATAGCCCTCGGCATACTTGTTGGTCAGGGGCGAGCCCTGCGCCTCGAGAACAGCGCGGCTGACAATGTTCTCCGACGCAATCAGCTCGATCTGATCCTGTTGTCGGCCAATCTCCTTTGCGATGGCGCTGGCAATCTCCGGGTCGCGGCTGGCGAGCGTTTCGGTGAAAAACCCATT
>JBJHCI010000342.1:0-2972 GCA_050485925.1 Maricaulaceae bacterium | reverse complement strand
GGCCTATTTTGGCCTGCATGGACGCTACGCCCTGTTCGCCCCGGCCGGTGACGAGTTCGCACCTGCCTTGCGCTGGCCGAAGGAACGCTGGGCGTCGCTCGCCCATGCGCTGATCGAGCAGGGAGTGGAGCCGGCCATTGTCGGTGGCCCGTCAGCGCGCGATATCGGCCGCTATGTAGCCCATGTCACGCCTGGCGCGCGCGACCTGACGGGCCGGGCGAACCTCGTCCAGCTCGCTGGCCTCGGTCGCAAGGCGAGCTTTGCCTTCGGCGAAGATGTGGATTTATTGCATCTTCTTGTCGCTGCCGGTGCGCCTGCGGTGATGTTCCATCCCGGCCAGGAACCGCCTCATCTGGCATCTCCGCGCGGTCCTGAAAGCGTAATTCTCATGCACGCACCGACACTTGCGCAAATTTCGGTGGCCGAGGCGGTACAATCCATGCGGGTTGCCGGCGGTTTCGCCCGCGATCCGCAAGCCGCCTGAACAGCTTGATCTTGCCAGCCATCTCACGATATGCGCTAGGGTCAAGGCCGGTACCGGAATTATCCGGTGCCGCTCACGCATTTGTCTTGCCGGCAAACCGTGCGGCCATCCCGTACGTTCCGACCGGTGCTGAAACAGGAGAAGACGCATAGCCCGACGTCCGCACGCCGCGCCGCCTGTCAAGAAGGACGGACCGCGCATCAATGGAGAGATCCGCGTTCCGCGGGTGCTTCTGATTGACGAAAACGGTGAGAAGCAAGGTGAAATGCCCATCGAGGCCGCGCTGGAAGCTGCGGCCGAAGCCGGGCTCGACCTTGTCGAGGTCTCGCCCAATGCCAGCCCGCCTGTCTGCAAGTTGGCCGATTACGGCAAGCTGAAATATCAGGAGCAGAAGAAGAAGGCGGAAGCTCGCAAGAAGCAGAAGACGCAGGATATCAAAGAGATAAAGATGCGTCCGAATATCGATACGCATGACTATGAGGTGAAAACCCGGTCCATGCGGCGCTTCTTCGAAGAGGGCGACAAGGTCAAGATTACCCTGCGCTTCCGGGGCCGGGAAATGGCCCACCAGGATCGCGGCATGGTGATTTTCGACCGTGTGAAAGCCGATTTTGGTGACATCGCCAAGGTGGAGTTCGAGCCGAAGCTTGAAGGCCGCCAGATGATCATGGTGATGGCGCCGCGCTAGACTGTGCCTGCAGCAGTGTGCCTTGCGGCCCTCCGCGCAATGCGGGGGGCCGTTTGCTTTTTACTCTGGTCAAATGCCCGATGCAGGGCGTAGCGTGCGCCTCAGGGACTTTGGACAGGCCGGGTGCCCTTGACGCCCGCGCTTCAGGTTGGGGTGTATCATGAAAAACCGGATGCTGTTTTCCGTGCTCGGCGTGGGCCTGGCGGCGGGGTTGGCGCATGGGCAGCAGGCCGAGCCGCTGCCGGGCCGCTATGGCGAGATCACCCTGCAGGCGGGCTTTCCCGGTGATCCGCGCACCATAGAGGTACGCGCAGGCGGCGCGATGCCCGCCGCCAGCCTCGGTGGAGCCGGTTGTGTCGGTTATGTGACCGAGCACCCCAGCTATGTGGTTCATTACGAAGATGCCGACGACCTGCTCGATCTGAAGTTTTCCGCAGCCTCCGAGGTCGATACAACCATGGCGGTGCGCACGCCCGCTGGCGCAGTGCTGTGTGATGATGACAGCGCGGGCAATCTCGGTCCGGGCATCACGGTGGAAAACCCGGTCAATGGCGCTTACGAGATCTGGGTGGGTACTTTTGCGTCCGGCGCCGGCTATCCGGTAGCGGCTCTGCATATTTCCGAGCTGGACTATTTCGACACCAATCCGTTCGCGCGCACGATTGACATTGACGCGCCCGCCACCGCGACGCTCTCTTTGCGCGCGGGTTTCCGCAACGATCCGGCCAGCATAGCCATCAGCCAGGGCGGGGATGTTCGGCTCGGCTCGATCGGTTCGCAGTGCTGGGGCTTTGCGTCTGAAGCGCCCGATGCACGTGTCACCTACCGGGCGGGCCGGCATACGCTTTACATATCAACCGAGAGTGAGCGCGATGGCACGATTGCGGTGCTGGCTCCGGATGGCACCTGGCATTGTGATGATGACAGCGCCGGTGATCTCGATCCGGGTGTGGTTATCGAAAACCCGCCCTCGGGTGAATATGCCATTTGGGCCGGGACGTTTTCCAGCGAAGGCCGCCAGACCGCCACGCTTCACGTTTCAGAGATCGGCTTTGCCGGTGTGGACAATTCGGTGGATGTCTCCGGCACGCCCCATCATGGCTCCTACCGGCTGCGCGCGGGTTTTGCGCCGAATCCGTTTGCCATGGGCGTTGAAGCGGGCGGCCCGGTGAACGCGGAAATGGGCCTGATGGGGCACACCGTGGTGGAGGGCTTCTGCCACGGCTTCATGACGCGTGAGCCGACCTTGCGCCTGACCTGGACCGGAGATGGCCAGCCACTCTTCGTCTCAGCGGCGAGCGATGTGGACACGCTGCTTCTGATCAACGCGCCCGATGGGGGCTGGTGGTGCGATGATGACAGCGCAGGTAATCTCGATCCCGGCCTGGTGATCGATGATGCGCGCAACGGCGTCTACGACATCTATGTGGCGATCTTCTCGCCGGGAGAGACGGCCACCGCCACGGTTTATATCTCCGAGACGGGCTGGGGTGCTGACGCGCTCTCCATGCGGGTTGATACCACGCTGGAGCCGCGTGCGGGCGGTGTGACGCTTGATCCGGCCAGCGTCTCTCTTCCCTTTGAGGTGGAGGTGCCCGCGGGTGGACCGCTGCGTGCCTTCCAGGCAGGCCTGAACAGCACGGATTACTGCGTCGGCCATATCAGCCGTGAGCCGACCTATATCGTGAACTGGACGCCGGACAGCGATCTGCCCTTCACCATCTATCTGGATGCCGAACGTGACACGACCCTGGCGGTGATGACACCGGACGGCAGCTGGCGCTGCGATGATGACGGTTC
>JBJHCI010000341.1:0-2974 GCA_050485925.1 Maricaulaceae bacterium | reverse complement strand
ATGGCGCGCCGGTCTATGTGCGCCACGAGATCGTGCACAACAAGCATGTGGTGAACCGGCTGAAAGCCATGGGCGCGGTGTTCGTCAAGGAGCTCGACGAGTGCCCGGACGACCGCCCGGTCGTGTTCTCCGCCCATGGTGTGCCCAAGCGCGTGCCGGAGACCGCCAGAGCCCGCAACATGCTCTATGTGGACGCGACCTGTCCGCTTGTTTCCAAGGTGCATGTCGAGGCAAGCCGCCATTATCGCAACGGCCTTGAGATCGTGCTGATCGGCCATGCGGGCCACCCGGAGGTGATCGGCACGATGGGCCAACTGCCCGAAGGCGCGATTCATCTGATCGAAACGGTGGCGGACGCGGAAAACTTCACGCCGCAGGACCCGCAGAAAATCGCCTATGTCACCCAAACCACGCTGTCGGTGGACGATACTGCCGCCATCGTGGAGGCATTGCAGGCGCGCTTTCCCGCCATGGCCGCGCCCCACAAGGAAGATATCTGCTACGCCACCACCAACCGGCAGGAGGCCGTCAAAGCCCTCGCCCCGCGCTCTGATCTGGTGCTGGTGGTAGGCGCACCCAACTCCTCCAACTCGGTACGGCTGGTGGAGGTCGCCAAGCGCGCCGGCGCGCCGGACGCCCGTCTCGTGCAGAGCGCCGCAGACCTTGACCGCAGCTGGTTTGATGGCGTGCAGACGCTGGGCGTCAGCGCGGGGGCCTCCGCACCTGAGGAGTTGGTGGAAGACGTCCTCACCCAGCTCGCGGGCTTTCGCAAACTGACCATCGAAGAGGTGCGCGTCGCCAGCGAGGATGTCGTCTTCAAACTGCCGCGCGAGGTGGCGTGATGAGCGAAAACAAGACCAAGCCTGAAAATGCCTCTGTGGAGACCTTCCTTGCCAGCATCGAGCCGGAAGCCAAGCGCGAGGAAGCCCGTCGGCTGGACGCGCTGTTTCGCAAGGTGACGGGGTTTGAGCCGGTGATGTGGGGCGCGTCCATGGTTGGCTATGGGCGCTATCACTACCGCTATGAGAGCGGACGCGAGGGCGATTTCTTCGCTACCGGATTTTCGCCGCGGAAGGCCCAGCACTCCATCTACATTCTGCCGGGCTATACCGATTTTGGCGCCATTCTGGAACGCCTCGGCAAGCACAAGAAGGGCAAGTCCTGCCTCTATGTGAAGCGCCTGTCTGACATCGATATGGACGTGCTGGGTGAGCTGATCGCGGCGGGGCTGAAAGACCTGGACAGGCAGTGGACGGTGTTTCCGCGCTAGCTGCGCGACGCGCCAAGCGCAGGCGTAATTTGCTCTTATCCTCGAAATGGATGAACCGGAAGTGCCGCCAAAGCCAGCGGCACCGTGTTTTGCACGTCAGTTACGGCAAAACAATCCTCCCCCTGCCCCTGAATGGTAATCTGTGTACTGAGCCGGGAGACATCAGACAATTCGGGTCGCGAAAGTGCTATTCTACCACGCGATATGCTGCCTGTAAGCTCTGATCATTCCCTGCTTTCCAGATTCCAACATCAAGCAGGATGCACAAAATGACCAGCAACCCTATCGAAGTTATTGTAGTTCGCGGCACGCGGCCGAATTCGCCGCCCTATCAAGTGGCAACCTTTTTCCCAACATTCTACGAAACCACCTATGCTTTTGACCGAGTGGATGACTCCATCGGCGAAGTTTGTGAAAATCAACGCCTGTATGCATTAATCAATGGAACGACTTTTAATTCACTGGAAGCACAGGACCCTGGTGTTGCGACCGCACTACAAAACTTTATTAATGCCGTTGATCAGATCGGCGCAAACTATACGGTAACTATAGAAAACGTCACGATCAACATCAGAGAAGCATTTCGTGGCCTCGGATCTGTAGCCGTCACAACAGAGAGAGTTTATGTCGGCAGCCAGGAAGCAAGAGGTCAGTCTATTCACAATCCACCACTTTCACGAATAAAATTGAATTTCGATTTTATCAGACAGCAAGATGGAAGTGATCCTGCAAGCTATCTACCTTCTCTTTACGATACATTTCTACATGAAGTTCTTCATCTATACAGCAGCCAGCACGGCATGGGATGGCCGGGACATGCATACCATACCGAATGGAATCTAAACGACGCGATTGATGCGCTCATCAATGAAATGGCCGCACTCGGGATTGACCTCCTAGCGAATGACACGCCTAATGATCACCCCTGCAGCTAGGAACCGGAGTCCGGCATGTTCTCGATACTGGCCGCGTCGCTGGCGCTTGTGTCGACAACGCCTGACTGCCGGATCGGACTAGCTTCGGACCTGATCGTGTCGCCCTTGAGCACGCCGGGCCATTACCACCCGGAAAGCCAGGTGGAGCCAGGCACGGTGACGCATTTCTTCACCAGCGGCTCACCGCAATGGGGGTTCGGGCCGGACGGCGATGACGGCGCCGCCGGCCCGGCCTCCGGCGAGGCCGACCTTTCCCGCCTGCACTTGCGCGCGATGTATCTGGGCTGTGATGTCGCTGCGAACCGCACCGAACTCGCAATCCTGGCGCATACGCTGGAATCCTTGAGGCGCGGCGAGGACTGGAGCCGCCTCGGCAGAGCCTATATCGCCGTATTGCTCTACGAAATCTACGCCGCGATCGATGCTGAGGGCGGCGAGCGCGAGCGCCTTGCCGCTGACCTCGACGCCATAGGCCGCGATGAATACGAAGCGGACTATTTCCGCGCCCTCACATCCGTATCCGATGCCTACCCGAAGGCCCTGGCAGCAATCGAGGCGAGAGACTCAGAGGCTTACCGGACCCACTTGAACGCTCTGGCAGAGAGCATCGGGCGCATCAGCAGTCAGAGGGATGATCATCGCTATCCGATTTCCCGGGAAGGTGAAAGCCGCCAGGATGGACATAATTTAGGTGCGTACCCGCCATTTATCTCCCGCATCAGCATGATGAGGCTGATGACGGTTCGCCTGCAAGTGCTCGGTACGGAAG
>JBJHCI010000340.1:0-2975 GCA_050485925.1 Maricaulaceae bacterium | reverse complement strand
CGCCATTGCACGCGCGCCGTCAGCGGACCGCTCAGATAGCTTGCCCCGGCGATGAAGCTGAAGTCAGGCGAACCGCCCTGCCCCTGAACCGTACAGGAGCCGAAATAGCCCGCACAGTCGATCGGCGCGGCCCCGACAACCTGCCTGGAGCGCTCAAACAGCCAGCCAACATTCGCCATCAGGGCGAGATCGGCCGAGTTGCCGAACAGGCCAAGCCCGTCAGGCAGGCTCATGCTGTAATCAACCGTCAGATCGACGCCTTCCGCATTAAGCGAGCCGATATTGGAGTTGCTCGCGCGAACCTCAAATATCTGGCCGGTCGCCGGGATACGTACGATCGCCTGACATGGCGCGCTGTTGATATCCAGCAACTCAAAGCACGTATTGATCGTGTTCTGCGCCGAGAGCGTGGCAACAGCGTTATCCACCTCGATACGGAAGTAATCCACGGTGATGTTCAGACCCCGCAGGAACCCGGGCTGGATCACCGCACCGATCGTGAAGGTTTCCGAGGTTTCCTCCTCAAGGGCCGGATTACCCCCCGTCAGCTGGTTAAAGCCGAGCGTGGTCTGCGCAAAGGTCGCAATCTCGCTGGCAGGCACACCCTGCTGGACGCACAGATCGCGCTGTGCCGCCGTCGGATTGTTGACTGCAGCACACAGATCGTTACCGGCTGCGAACCCCTCCATGACCGGCGAGTACAGCTCGCTGATGGACGGTGCGCGGTTAGCGACGTTAAAGGCTGTACGCAGGCGCAGCCAGTCGACCACCGCCCACTCCGCACCCAGCTTCCAGGTGGTCGCGCCGCCGAAATTGGAATAGTCTGAATAGCGCACCGCGCCTTCCAGGGCGAACTCTTCCACGAGCGGCAGGCCCGCCAGCAGGGGCACACGCACTTCGCCAAAGACCTCGGTCACGCTGAAGCCGCCTGCCGTAATCCCGCGCGAAGCGGTGCCATACTCACCGGCCAGGTCCGTTGCACCGGGCGTGTAGACATAGTCGTCATCACGGTATTCCACACCCGCCGCGGCAGACACGATGCCAGCCGGAAGCGTAAACAGGTCGCCGGCAATCGTCGCGCCGAACACGAGGCGCTCGAAGATTTCCGTCGAGGTCCGGCTCGGGGTAATGAAGGCCGCAGCTTCGGGCGTCAGCGAATCCAGGCCGAACGGATCAACGGGCACACAGCCGAAGGCCTGAGTGCGGCACACCACATTGCCGCTACCGTCGACCACTGTGTCGAGCCCCAGCGCAATACGCGCCGGCGCCATCATGTTCTGCACGTTCTCGTCTGTACGCGAGCGCTGGTATTGCGCAAAGACGTCCCAGTTCCACTGGCTGCCACCAAAGTCAAAATCACCGCGCAAGCCGCCGGTAACGCCCGTCGTGGCGCGCTCAAAGGCGAAATTGCGCAAGCCCAGCTCGCTCAGACGGCGGTGCAGCCCCCCGGCAAGTTGCGCGTTGCCGGTGCCGCCGGGATCAAACACGGCGCTGTTGGCGGTGAAAAAGTCACGCACGGTCGCCGACAGGGCCGGATTGGTAGCGTAATTGACAACCTCGAAAAAGCTCTGGCCGGGCGTGCGGATCGAAAGCGAGTCCGACGCCTGCTGGAAGGCATTGCGGGCATTGACGTAGTGAACTTCACCATACGCCTCCACATTGGGCGCGATCTGGTAATTGGCCAGCCCGACGAACTGGTGCCGTTCAAAGGGACGCAACAGATAATTGCCGTCGGCATAGTTGAACAGGTCGTCAGGCGAGCAATAGCGGAATACGTTACCACCCTCACCAAAGCGGATGGCATTCTGCGCGGCCGAACAGCTGGCCCCTGTGGGGAGCACGCCCGGCCCCTGGCCGACATCAAGCAGGGCAAGCTGTGCCGCACTCAAGTCGACCCGGCCGCCTGGAATATTGCCCGAACCGCTAATGCCGAGCGTGGCCGAAAGCGGCACGCGGGAGAATTCGCGATCCTCCATCATGACGGGGGAACGCTCCGTGTAGTTCGCGTGCAGGATAACATTGCCGCGCCCATTTTCGAACTGGGAGCCCCAGGTGATATCGGCCATATGGGTGGTGCCGTCACCGCGATCCGTCTGTCCGTAGCGGTAGGACGTCTCCAAACCATCAATATCATCACGCAAAATGAAGTTCACCGCACCGGCAATGGCATCGGAACCGTAAACGGCCGAGGCACCGCCGGTGATGATCTCGACGCGCTGCACAAGAGCATTCGGGATCGTCGAGAGGTCCACCGCGCCAGCCCCGTTAGCGGGGATGAAGCGGCGGCCATTGACGAGGGTTAGCGTCCGGGCTGCGCCAAGCCCGCGCAGATTGGCTGTCATCACACCCGAGCCGCCGCCAGAGTTCACGCTTGACGTCGTGCCGGCAGAAAGCTGCGGAAACTGGTTAAGTACTGTCTCGATGGTCGTGGCCCCGGACGTACTGATCAACTCCCTGTCCACCACGGTGGTGGGGCTTGGCGCGCTGAGATCGGAACGGACAAGGCGTGAGCCGGTCACCACGATGCGGTCTGACGCCGCAACAGTCTCGTCCTGCGCGCTGACGGGCGCGGCAAGCATAACAGCCGTGCCGGAGAGCGCGGTGGCCCCCGTCAGAATGGTCTTCATCCACATCCTGTTATTGAAATTACGCAACATGATCTTCCCCTTCCTTCTTGCCCGCTCCGGGCGGCTAAAGCTGCGGCATTCCGAGGCCGAAGCGCCGCTTCGCCCTCCCCTTGTTCAGGCCGGGTTAGCCCCGTTCTTTCATCCGCTGGCCAAGTCTGGCGGTAACCGTCACTTGCCATTCACGGTTGCGGCTTATCTTTTCCCAACCTAATCGTATACGAAATACGTTATCTGAAACATGGGGGGTGTCAACAAGGCGTCATAAAAAATGCGCGAGGGTGTCACCCTCGCGCATCGCTTTCACGGCTTTCATCCCTGCGTCAGTGCCAGCTATAGGCTGTCTTCAGC
>JBJHCI010000339.1:0-2975 GCA_050485925.1 Maricaulaceae bacterium | reverse complement strand
TGCCGGACGCGACCGAGGCCCAGCGCCGCGCGCGCCTGGCCCGCTTCGGCCTGCCCGGCGATCGGCAGGAAACACCGGCCAAGGACCTGTCAGGCGGCGAGAAGGCGCGCCTGTTGATGAACCTGATCAGCTTCCATGGCGCGCATCTGCTGATCCTTGATGAACCGACCAACCATCTCGACATGGACAGCCGCGCCGCGCTGATGGACGCCATCAATATCTATGAAGGCGCGGTGATCCTGATCAGCCATGACCGCCATCTGATCGAGGCGTGCGTGGACCGGCTGTGGATCGCCGAAGCTGGCACCGTAAAGCCCTATGAGGGCGATATGGACGAGTACCGCAAACAGCTCTTGCGGCCTGAGACCGACAGCAATGGACGCGGCAAAATCAAACCAGATGCCAAGCTGGAACGCCGCCGCGATGCGGCTGAAGCGCGCTCAAAGCTAAAGCCTCTCAAAGCCGAAGCTGACAAGTGGGAGCGCGAGGCGGAGCGCCTTAAGGCCGTGCTCGCCGCCATCGACAAGGGGCTCGCCGTGCCGGGTCTTTGGGAGAAAGACCCCGGCCTTGCCACCGAGCTGACCAAGAAGCGCGCCCGCGCCGAGGAGCTGATCGACGCAGCGGAAATGAAATGGCTGGAAGCAGACGAGGCCTATGAACAGGCGCGCGAGGCGGCGGGGGTTTAGCCGCAGCTGACGCGCTCCACCCGATCGTCATCCCCGATCACGACGTTGAGCCGGTTGGGCCGGTAGTCCATGGTCACGGCATCGCCGCGGCCATAAATCCGGTAGGGTACGGGCAGGGTCGAGGTGTCCAGCTCACCGCGAAGCTGGCCAACGAGAAGCTGGAAGTGCTCGGCGGGACACTCACCGCCCGAGCGGTCAACCACAGTGGGTTCATCGTTTTCAGGTTCGGACTCGGCCATGGTGGCACACCCTGCCATAAGCAGCATGGTTCCGGCTACCGCAATCGCTCTCATCATCCCTGCTTCTCCCATCGTCCCTGCTCGTTCTGACGCCAGTACGATACCGGGATTCCTGTCTTTTTCGAGGCAGCCCACAATTCGCGTGCCTGCGCCTTGCCGGGATCGTCGCCGTCCTCGAACATGACGATCACTCGCTCCCACGCCCCGATATCTCCGGGCTCGGCCCCATCCAGGCAGATCAGCATGGAGGCCTGGTTCACATTGCGCGCTTCGGCCGCGATCAGCACAGGCTGACGCGACGCATCGGTCGCGGTATCCCGCCCGTGGGGCAGGAAACTGTCATCACGGAAGGTCCACAAATGGGTGTCCAGCCGCGCCGCGTGGTCCGCGTCCGGCGTCACCACCAGCGCGCGCTTGCCGTGTTCCAGCATCTTGGCAAGCAGGCCGGGCAGGACATCGTCCACCCCGGCCCGCTCAAGATGGTAGAACCAGAGCTCAGCCATCAGCGCTCGTAATAATCGCGCACGAACCGGTCGAGCACGCGCACGCCATAGCCGGTACCGAAGGCGGGCAGGCGGGGATCCTTCGAGCCCGCGTACATGCCGGTGCCTGCGATATCCATGTGTACCCAGGGTTTGCCGTTGACGAAGCGCTGCAGGAAGACCGCACCGGCAATCGAGCCCGCATTGCGGCCCTGACCGAGATTTTTCATGTCGGCGATATCGCTGTCGATATGGCGGTCATATTCCGGTCCAATGGGCAGGCGCCACACGCCCTCGTCCGACGCCTTGCCGGCGGCGAACAACCGGTCGGCCAGCTTGTCATCATTGGTGAAGATGCCGGCATGCTCGTGACCGAGCGCCACCAGAATCGCGCCGGTCAGCGTTGCCAGATCAATGATGCAGGCCGGATCGAATTTCTCCTGCGTGTACCAGAGTGCGTCGGCGAGCACGAGGCGCCCTTCGGCATCGGTGTTGTGAATCTCAATGGTCTGGCCGGACATGGAGGTGACCACATCGCCCGGACGCTGCGCATTGCCGTCAGGCATGTTCTCAACCAGCGCCACTACGCCGACCGCGTTGACCTTCGCCTTGCGGCCCGCCAACGCGCGCATCAGGCCGACGACGGCGGCCGAGCCTGCCATATCGCCCTTCATTTCCTCCATGCCCTGACCGGGTTTCAGCGAGATGCCGCCCGTATCGAAGGTCAGGCCCTTGCCGACAAAGGCGAGCGGCTTTTCACCTTCCTTGCCGCCATTCCAGCGCATGATGACCAGCTTGGCCTCGCGCACCGAGCCCTGGCTGACACCCATAAGCGAGCCCATGCCCAGCTTCTTCATCTGCGCCTCGCCCAGGACCTCGATCTCCAGGCCTTCCTTCTCCAGCTTGGCAATGCGCTTGGCATACTCTTCCGGATGCAGGACGTTGGGCGGCTCCATGACGAAGTCGCGCGCGATCTGTACCCCCTCTGCCACCGGCTCCCAGCTCTTCCAGGCCTTCTTCGCGGCCTTGTCATCAGCAGTGACAAGCTCGACCGTGCCAAGCGACGGCTTCTTCTCCGGTTTCAGCTTGGTGCGATAACGGTCAAACCGGTAGGCCGCCAACGTCGCGCCAAGCCCGGCCCGGCCCGCCATTTCACCATCTTCGCTGTCGATATGGACGGACAGGGTTTTCGTGCCGTTCAGAAGGACGTGCTTGGTCAGAGCCGCCACGGCCTTCTCGATCACATTACCATCGAGCGATTTTTTCGCGCCTAGGCCGTAAACCAACACCCGGTCAGCCTTCAGACCGGACGGGGCGGCAATCTCCAGCACCTGGGCGGCCTCGCCGGTGAAGCGCGACGCCTTGATGGCCCGGCTGATCGCACCCCCGCAGGCCTCATCCAGCACCTTGGCGGAAGGCGACAGGGCGGCTTTCTCGAATACGCCGGCGGCAATAGCGTCACCGCTAGGCGTGGTGGAGAATTTTATCTGCATGGAATTCCTTTCTGTCAGGCGGGTGCTCGCAAGAGCCTTCGACGGGTGGTTTCACCACATCACGCATAGCCAGTG
>JBJHCI010000338.1:0-2993 GCA_050485925.1 Maricaulaceae bacterium | reverse complement strand
GTCCTCACCTGGTTGCGATCGCGTTCGAAGCGGGAGATCGACAACGTCGCGGCACCGAGCGCCGCGCGGGCCTCCTCCGCCGTCACCTCGAGCACGTCCTCCAGCGAGCCCGGCGCGCCGATCGCTTGGGCGAGGGTGGTCAGCGAGCGCAGCCGACGCCCGGCCTGATCGCGGTCGCGGAGCCGGTCGAGATCTTCCACATTCGGCTCGGCCTCCACCCAGGCTCGTACCAGATAGGAATGGCCGTGAATCTGCCGACGCGCATCATCTTCCGCCCCGAACGGGGTGAAGTGCGCGGCTTCGACATTGACCTGGGCAGAAATGAGCATCATGGCGCGCGCTCTATAGTCGCTTGGGGCTTGCAAGGTAAGTCCTTGCACACATATCGCGCACTTGCGCTATACCGGCGCGGCAGACATTCGCGGAGAGCGCACATATGGCACCGACACAGGGCGTGGCCCTCATTACCGGCGGAGCAAAGCGGCTGGGCCGAGCGTTCTGCGAGGCGCTCGCCGAGGATGGCTATGATATTGCCGTGCACTACAACAGCGCATCCCGCGATGCGCAGCAGCTGATCGACACGCTTTCGGCCAGCGGCGTTACCGCGCGCGCCTTTGGTGCGGATTTCTTCCGCCCCGAAGCTGTCGAGGCGCTGATCCCTGCTGTGAACACCGCGATGGGGCCGGTCAGCCTGCTGGTCAATTCCGCCTCCATCTTCGAGGAGGACAGCCATGAGAGCGTGTCGGCCAAGAGCTTCCGCCGCCATCTCGACGCCAATACGCTCGCGCCCGTGCTTCTGTCGAAAGCCTTCGCCAAACAGGCGCCAGGCGGCGCGATGATCTTCAACCTGCTCGACTACAAGCTGTTTAATATCAACGCGGATTTCTACTCATATACCGTCTCCAAGGCAGCTTTGCTTTCGGTAACACAGATGCTGGCGCGTGCGCTGGCCCCGCGCGTGCGGGTCAATGGCGTTGCGCCGGGCCTGACCCTGCCAAGCCCCTACCACTCCGATGAGGCATTCAGGAAACTCCATGATGACAATCCGTTGGCCTGCGGGCCGACGCCGGAAGACCTGGTGCGCACGTTGCGCTGGTTCCTCGCCACACCATCGGTCTCCGGCCAGATCGTGTGCGTAGATGGCGGCCAGCACTTCGATCCGCGCCTGACGCGTGACGTGTTCGGTGCACTGAAAACAGATTAGTCACTCGACGTTCGGATGCGCCGGGCCTAACTACGGGGCCTATCCATTTCGTTCCGTGCATCGACGCGCGGTTCGCGCCGAAAGCCTTCGCCCGTGCCCCTTGCCGCGCCCGACCCCAAACGCCCCACGCTGGGCATGGCCGAACTTATCGCCATGACGAGCGCGCTGATGGCGCTCAATGCGCTGACTATCGACATCATGCTGCCGGCCCTCCCCGAGATCGGGCGGGCGTTTGATGCGCTGGGCAATGAACGCCAGCTGGTCATCACCTCCTATGTGCTGGGCTTTGGCATTGCCCAGCTCGCCTACGGGCCTCTGGCCGACGCGCTGGGCCGGCGTACCGTGCTGCTGGCTTCGTTGGGCGCTTACACGCTGGCAACCTTGCTCTGCCTTGCTGCGCCCGATTTCAGCCTCATGCTGGCCGCCCGCGCCCTGCAGGGGGCCGCAGCAGCGGGAACGCGCGTCATAGCGACGGCCGTTGTGCGCGATCTCGTCTCAGGCCGGAAAATGGCGCAGATCATCTCCATCGCGATGACCTTCTTTATGGCCGCGCCGATTCTCGCGCCGGGGCTGGGTCAACTCATCCTTTTCGTGGCGAGCTGGCAATGGATATTCATCGCGCTGCTCATCAGCGGCGTGGCGCTGTGGGTGTGGATGTGGGTGCGCCTGCCCGAAACGCTGGCCCCGGAAAATGCCATTCCCTTCAACGTGAAATCGGCAGCGGTGAATTACTGGCTCGCCGCCAGCAACCGCATCACGCTGGGCTATATGTGCGCAGCCACGCTGATCTTCGGCGCGCTCTTTGCCTTCATCGCCACGTCCGAACAGATCATGGCCGAACTTTACGGGCTGGAGGCCTGGTTCGCGCTCGCCTTTGCCGGTGTCGCCATCGGACTGGCCTTCGCCAATATCATCAATGCCCGCATTGTCGGGCGTTATGGCATGCGGCGCATTTCCCATATCGCGATTCTGTCCTTCATCCTGATCAATGGCGGGCACATGATCTGGGCGCTCATCTCCGAGCCGCCTTTCTGGGTATTCTATCCGCTGCTCACCCTCGGCATGATGCTGTTCGGCATGATGGGCGCGAACTTCTCGGCCCTCGTCATGGAGCCGGCGGGCAAGCGGGCCGGCACGGCCTCTGCCCTTTACGGCTCGGTGACGGCGATGGGCGGCGCGGTGCTGGGCTCGGCCATCGGGCTGACCTTCAACAACTCGGTTATCCCCCTATTGGCCGGGATGGCCGTGCTCGGCCTTGCCGGGCTGATCGTGGTCTATATCACGGAAAAGGGACAGCTTTTCGAGCCCGGCCCGGTGGACCCCGACACGCTCTGAAGCGCGGCATCGGCGAACTTATCCGCCCCTGCCTCAACTGGGTTATACTGCACTTCCCTCGAAAAGGAGTGCGCATCATGGCCACGAAATCCGTCCTCACCGTGCATGGCTGGAGCGCAGAAGACAGCTCCATGGCAGAACTCGCCGGGTTTCTTGAGCGCACCGGGTTCGAGACCGCCCATCTCTGGCTCGGCGGCTATCCGTCCATGGCTGACGAGGTGCACCTCGCCGACAGCGCACGGCGCATGGGCGAGCTGGTCAAGGAGATGCAGGCCGACGGACGGCTTGGCGAACGCTTCCACATCATCACCCATTCCACAGGGGCGCTGGTGGTGCGCCAGTGGCTGGCACTGTTCCACCCCGAGGGCGGTCCGCCGGGGGATAATTTTCGGATGATGGCACCGGCCAATTACGGAACCCCCCACCCCGTGATGGGCCGAACGCCGGTGGGGCG
>JBJHCI010000337.1:0-3002 GCA_050485925.1 Maricaulaceae bacterium | reverse complement strand
CTGACGACCGACTTCTTCGTAAACCTGACCGATATGTCCTATAGCTGGGTGCCCAAGGGCAAGAATCTCTACGACATCGTGGAGCGCAAGTCCGGCAAGACCCGCTTTACGGCCACCCGCGTGGATCTGGTGTTCGGTTCGAACTCCATCCTGCGCGCCTATTCCGAGGTGTACGCCCAGGACGACGCCAAGGAGAAGTTCGTGAAGGACTTCGCGGCCGCCTGGACCAAGGTGATGAATGCCGACCGGTTCGACCTGAACTAGTCGTGTATCAGGCGTAAGCTTTGCGGCGCCCGGGATTTTCCCGGGCGCCGTTTTTCTTGCCCTAGTGCGGCCATTTGCGCGCAAGGCTTGATAAGCGCTGGTTAGCGCCCGATAACCGGACACAAGTTGAACGGTTCGGAGCCTGCCGGTCCCATGTTCCTGCGCAATATCTGGTATTACGCCCTGCCCGCCTCCGAGCTGAGACCCGGGGACATGAAGCACAAGGTGCTGCTGGGCGAACCGGTGGTCTTTGCGCGATCGAAGGAAGGCGAGGTTTTCGCCCTGCGCGATCTGTGCCCGCATCGCGGCGTGCCGCTCTCTGCCGGACGGCTATGCGCCAAGGGTAGCACAGTGGACGGCAATGCGCTCTCGGAGCCGCAGATCGAGTGCCCCTATCATGGCTGGCGCTTCGGCCCTGACGGGGCGTGCAAGGCCATTCCGTCTCTGGTTGATGGCCAGCAGATGGATGTGGGAAAGATCCGTGTGCGTCGCTATCCGGTGCGCGAGCAGCAGGGCAATATCTGGATCTGGATGCCGCCGCTCGCCGACGGCCCTGTGCTGGACGACACGCCGGAACCCGATCACGAGCCGCCCGTAATGCCGGAAGTCGGCGAACGCACGCCCACCCTTATCGAGCGCATGATCTTCGACTGCCATGTCGATCATGCCGTTATCGGCCTGATGGACCCGGCCCACGGGCCGTATGTTCACCGCTCGGTCTTCTGGCGGTCGGAAAAATCCATGTACGCAAAGGAGAAAGCGTTCGGGCCCAGCGAGCTGGGTTTCACCATGCTGCCGCACGCCCCGTCGAAGAATTCCCGCTTTTACAAGATCCTCGGCGGGAACCTCACCACCGAGATCAGCTTCCGCCTGCCCGGTGTGCGTGTGGAGCACATTACCGCTGGATCGCGCGGCTCAGTCGTGGGGCTGACCAGCGTCACCCCGCTCACCGAAACCTCCACAGAAGTGACACAGAGTTTTTACTGGACCTTGCCCTTACTGGGCGCGCTCAAACCCTTCCTGCGGCCCTTCGTGCGCTCCTTTCTCAAACAGGACGGCGACATGGTGAACATCCAGAAGGAAGGGCTGAAATTCGATCCCCGCCTAATGCTCATCAATGACAGCGATGTGCAGGCGAAATGGTATTTCCGCCTGAAGGATGCCTGGAAGGAGGCAGGCGAGACCCGCGAGGCCTTCGCCAATCCGGTCAAACCCGCCACCCTGCGCTGGCGAAGCTGACCGAAGCTGAGGGCTGGACCCGGCCAGCCCTGCCGGGCATGGTAGGGCCATCTCCCACAACGAATGAGCCGTCAGCCGTGACCAACACGACTTCGCCCGAGACTGCGCCCCGGCGCGGTGCCATGACCCGCTTCCTTGATGGTGTGGAATGGCTCGGCAATCTTCTGCCCCATCCCGTCACCCTGTTTGCGATCCTCGCCGGTCTGATGGTCCTGGCGTCAGGCCTGTTTGGCGGGGTGCTGCAGGTGGCGGTGGAAGACCCCCGGCCCGAAGGCGCGGCAGGGCGCGCCGCAGATGGCATGATCCGCGCGGTCAGCCTGATGAACGAGGACGGCTTCCGGCGCATTTTCACCAGCCTCACCACCAATTTCACCAGCTTTGCGCCGCTCGGCGTGGTGCTGGTAGCGATGTTGGGGGTAGGCGTTGCGGAGAAGTCCGGCCTGCTCTCTGCCGCCGTGCGCTCCATCGTCCTGGGGGCGAACAAGCATACCGTGACCGTTGCCGTGGTGTTTGCCGGCGTGCTCTCTAACACCGCCTCGGAGATGGGTTATGTCGTGCTGGTGCCGCTGGCCGGCGCTGTCTTCTACGCGCTCGGTCGCCATCCTCTGGCGGGTATGGCAGCAGCCTTTGCCGGCACGTCTGGCGGGTATAGCGCGAACCTGCTGATCGGCACGATTGACCCGCTGCTGGCCGGTATCACCACCGAGGCCGCTCAGCTCATCGACCCCGATTATGTCGTCTCGGCCCCGGCCAACTGGTATTTCATGGTGATCTCGACCTTCCTGATCACCACGGTCGGCTCGCTTGTCACCATCTTCATCGTGGAGCCTAAGCTCGGCAAATACGATGCGAGCCGAGCCGATCCGTCCGTCTTCGATGCCAATATGATGCAGCCGGTGTCGGGAGAGGAGAAGAAGGGCCTTCTTTGGGCGGGGCTCGCTTCGCTCGCCGTCTTTGCGGCCATGGCGTGGACACTGGCGCCACAGATTGATTTTGCCGACTGGCTGCCCGGCTGGGGTGCTCTACGCAATCCCGATACCGGCTCGATCTTCCAGCAGGCTCCGTTCTTCACCGGCTTCGTAACCTGGATATTCCTCTTCTTCCTAATCGTCGGCTTCACCTATGGTCGCGCCGCCGGGACGATGAAGAACGACCGCGATGTGATCGACGGCATGGCCTCGGCCATCTCCACGCTCGGCCTCTATATCGTGCTGGTCTTCTTCGCCGCGCAGTTCGTCGCCTTCTTCGGCTGGTCGAATCTCGGCGCGATCACGGCGGTGACCGGCGCGCAATTTTTGCAGGATACCGGCCTGACCGGCCCGGCCATCTTTATCGGCTTCATCCTGATGTGCTGCTTTGTGAACCTGATGCTGGGCTCGGCGAGCGCGCAATGGGCCGTCACCGCGCCCATCTTCGTACCCATGCTGATGCTGGTGGGATACTCGCCGGAGGTGATCCAGGCCGCCTACCGGATTGGGGACTCATCTACCAATATCATC
>JBJHCI010000336.1:0-3022 GCA_050485925.1 Maricaulaceae bacterium | reverse complement strand
GTAATGCCGGGGGCGTATCTGGGGGAGATGTCGGTCATCAGGCTTTCCCTCCCAGAAGGCTCTCAAACACGCCGAGCCCGTCCGTGCCGCCATGGACCGGGTCAACCGCGCGTTCGGGGTGGGGCATCATGCCGAGCACATTGCCCTTGGCGTTGGTGATTCCGGCAATATCGCGGATCGAGCCATTGGGATTGTTCAGATAGCGGAAGGCCACCTGGCCTTCACCCTCCAGCCGGTCCA
Source organism: Maricaulaceae bacterium (assembly GCA_050485925.1). GTDB lineage: Bacteria > Pseudomonadota > Alphaproteobacteria > Caulobacterales > Maricaulaceae > Glycocaulis. The sequence continues at coordinate 2,782 of JBJHCI010000336.1, read as the reverse complement.
GCGTCTCGTTATCGGCGAAGAAATTGCCGTCATGGTGGGCGACGGGGATGGTCACTTCCCGCGTATCGCCATAGGCGCGGGTGAAGCGCGAATTGGTGTTCTCGATCTGCAGCGGCGTGCGCTCGCACACGAAGAGCAGACCGGCATTGCGCATCAGCGCGCCGGGCAGCAGGCCCGTTTCGATAAGGATCTGGAAGCCATTGCACACACCCAGTACCGGCAGGCCGCCCTCAGCGCGCTTTACCAGATCCTGCGTGATGGGCGAGCGCGCTGCAATCGCGCCGGAGCGCAGATAGTCGCCATAGGAGAACCCGCCGGGGATGACGGCGAGATCGAGCCCGTCCGGCAGGCTTGTTTCCTGGTGCCAGATCATGTGCGGGGCAGTGCCCGTCACAAGGCGCAGAGCCTCGGCCGCATCGCGGTCGCAATTGGAGCCGGGAAATACAATGACAGCGGTCTTCATGGCGCGAGGCTTTAGCAGGGGATTCCCGTCAAGGCGAGAGGTCGGTGCGGCGCGGCCCCGCGCGTTGCATCTTTGCCGCATCCAATGGCCGCGTCCGCTGCATCTGACAGGAAGAGGATGCTGACCGCCACGAGGAGGAGGGAATGATGCTGAAACCTGCGATGGCCGCGCTGGCCCTGCTCGCCGGAACGATCTCCGGAGCCTCCAGCGAAGCTCAGGGCGACGCAGAGCCGTTCGATCCCCGGCACTACGCCGACCACGTGCACGGCAATGTGACAGAGGCTTATGTGCTGGGCACGGCGCATCTGGCGCAGGTGGAGGGATTTGACCCGGCGGCGCTTTCTGCACTTCTGGACCGTCTCGAAGCGCTGGCACCGGACGTTATCACCATCGAGGCGCTGGGTCCGGAAACGATTTTCCTGATGCAGGCCTATGATGCCCGATATGACGGGGCGGTGGGCTTCTTTGCCCGCGCCGCACTGGAGGGCGTGCGCCTAGCGGGAGAGGAAACCGGCCGCGACATGCCGCAGGCCCGCGTGGCGGTGGATGAGGCTCTGTCAAGCTGGCCGGACACACCCGCAGCGTCTGAGCGCCGTCATCTCGCTGCGCTGTTTGCTGCCTCCGGTGACATCAACTCCGCGCTGGTGCAATGGCTGCGCCTTGAGCCGGCGGAGCGAATGCCGGGCGACGGTGTTACGGAGGAGTTGGCCGCACTCATGGGACGCGTTTCGGCCTCCCATAACGAGAATGTCCAGATTGCCGTCGCGCTGGCGGCGCGGCTGGGCCATGAGCGTGTCTACCCGGTTGACGACCATACGGCGTCTCACCTGATGGGGCGCGTGGCTGGCCCGATGACCGCAGCGCTGGAAACACCGGAGTTTGCCAGCATTTTCGACCATCCGATTTTCACGGCAACGGACATGAACGCCGATGACTGGGAGAGCCCGGAGGCGCTGCTGGCTTATTTACGCCAGCTGAACGCGCCCGAACACGGCCATCTGGACACTGAAGGCCAGTGGCGGGTGATGATCGACCGGGAATGGCCGGAGGATGCGGGCCGGGTGCGCCTGGCTGAATGGGATACGCGCAATCTGCGCATGGCGGCGCATATCCGTCAGGCTTCGGCTACCGCTGTGGGCGGGCGTGTGCTGGCTATTGTCGGCGCGGCCCACAAGCCTTGGCTGGACGCCTATCTCGAAATGATGACCGACATGCGTTCGGGTGACATGCTTGCCGTGCTGGATTAGGGCGGGGTCGCGGATGGCCTGACGCCGTGATAGCCTCGCCGGAAAAGCCGGGGAGGCAGACATGAGTGTTCTGGGCGTAGGCGGCATGTTCGTGAAATCAGCGGATCCGGAGACCAGCAAGGCCTGGTATCGCGATGTGCTGGGCATGGAGTTGTGCGAGTATGGGGAGTTCGAGTTCCGCCATAGCGAGGCAGCGGCGCGCTATGGCGAGGGCGCGCGCACGGTGTTCGCCCGTTTCAAGGCGGATACCGAGTATTTCCAGCCCTCCGCCCATCCCTTCATGATCAACCTGCTGGTCGATGATCTCGACGCCCTGCTGGAGCGCATCAAGGCGCACGGGGTGGAACTGGTTGGCGAACCGGAGAGCCATGATTACGGTCGCTTCGCCTGGATCATGGACCCGGACGGGGTGAAGATCGAACTCTGGGAGTCGGTGGAGCTTTAGCCCTTACGCACTCAGCTCAATGTCGTAATTTTCGATCACCGGATTGGCGAGCAGCTTGTCGCACATCGCTTTCACGCGCTCGCTGGCCTCTTCGGCGTCCACGCTGGACAGATCCAACTCGATCAGCTTGCCCTGACGCGCGCTGGTCACTTCCTCAAAGCCGAGGGTTTTCAGCGAATTGGCAACGGCGCTGCCTTGCGGGTCCAGCACGCCGGGTTTTAGGTAAACGTGGATCTTCGCTTTCATGTTCAGGCCTTGTCCTGCTCGCTCTCAACCGCTTCGCCCGCGCCGTTGGCGCTGTCCATCTCGCGCATGATGCCAAGGCGGCGCGCCACTTCGGCATAGGCTTCGGTGACATTGCCCAGATCGCGGCGGAAGCGGTCCTTGTCCATCTTCTCGTTCGTGGTCATGTCCCAGAGCCGGCAGCAATCGGGACTGATCTCATCAGCCAGCACCACACGGGGCATGTCGTTCTGGTCGTAAAGCCGGCCGAATTCCAGTTTGAAATCCACAAGGCGGATGCCCGCACCGGCAAACAGGCCGGAGACGAAATCATTTACCCGCAACGCAAGCGTGATCATCTCATCGATTTCCTGCGGGGCGGCCCAGTTGAAAGCTGAGATGTGC
>JBJHCI010000335.1:0-3070 GCA_050485925.1 Maricaulaceae bacterium | reverse complement strand
CCCTTCTGGCGCTCTTCCACTGCGGGCGCTTCAGCCTTTGCCATATCGCGGCACTCCCCCTTTTTCGCGGATACCGACCCGCTTTCCCCGGCAGGCCCGGTTATCCCGCCCGTCCGGACCCGGCAGGCGTTTTCGGCCCTACCTTAAGCACTTGCAGGCCAGAGAGAAAAGCCTGTCCGCTGGTTTTTGCCGCACCACTGGACCACAAACTTATCCCCGGCGGGTTCTACCGGGTTTATAATCCGTGCTAGATCGCCCTTCCCGCCCGGAAGAAAATCCATAAGGACACGAAATCATGGAGTTCGGTACCGAGCTCGACGGTCAGCTCACCAATATCTTTCAGTATCTTACCACGCTAGGCGTAGCGGTGTTGTCCAATGTGGCGCTGGCCGCGCTGATTCTGGTGGCCGGCCTTTACACGGCCGGTTTCCTGTCGCGGCGTGTCCGGGCCTGGGCTATCGCCCATCCGCGTATCGACACCACGCTGGCCGTGTTCTTCGCCTCGGTCGTGCGCTATGTGATCATTGCGGTGGTGGCTATCGCGGTCCTAACCCGCTTTGGCGTAGAGACGACCTCGCTGGTCGCGGCGCTGGGCGCGATGACGCTGGCAGTGGGCCTCGCCCTGCAGGGCACGCTATCCAATGTCGCCGCTGGCGTGATGATCGTCTTTTTCAGGCCCTACAAGATCGGCGATTTCGTCGATATTGGCGGGACAGCCGGTTCGGTACGCGACATCACCCTGTTCTATACCGAGCTCAACACGCCCGATAACCGGCAGGTGATCGTGCCCAATGCCCAGTCCTGGGGCCGGGTCATCATCAACGTCACCGGCTATGCCACGCGGCGCGTCGACTTCGCGTTCACGGCAGCCTATAGCGCCGATATCGAGCATGTCCGCTCTGTGATCCGGCGTATCCTGGAAGACGACACGCGGGTGCTGGCTGAACCGCCGGTCGTGGTGGAGGTCGCCGCACACGGCGCATCCGCCATCGAGTACACCGCGCGGGCTTGGGTGAACACACCCGATTACTGGCCCTATTTCTGGGAAAAGCAGCGCCTGATGAAGCTGGCGTTCGACGCCGAAGGCATCGAAATTCCGTATCCACATCAAGTGCATATCAAAAAAGAAGGCTGATCGGCCTCATGGCCATAGAGGTGCCGCATTTCGTGGGCTAGTCTGGGTTCCATGAGCGACGAAGCCGCACCCCGCCAGACCTTTGTCCAGCGCCTCGTGTCCGTGCGGGTGCGCGATCTGGTCATTCTGTTCCTGCTATGTGTCCTGGCGGGCGTGATACTGGCCTTGTTCAACATCGATCCGGCCGAGCTGTGGGTGGACTTCTTCGGTACGCTGGCGCGCGCCTGGGACCGCTTCTTCATCATCATCTCGGACTCTGTAGTCTGGTCCCTGCGCTATTTCCTGCTCGGCGCGGTGCTGGTGGTGCCCTTGTGGATCATCTGGCGCGTGCTCAGTGCGGCCGGCCGCCGCTCCTGATCACCCGCCTGGCACAATAAATCCCCTGTTTACCCTGATCGGTAAAAACCCGCGCAACTGCGCCGGACCTGCCCTAACGTGCCCCATCCGAAGGGGATGTGCGGGGAAGTCATGCAACTCGGTGACATTGCAGCCAGCGAGCCGGTTATCGTGCCGCGCGGACAGAGCTGGCAGGACCGGCCCATCCTGATCGTGGACCCTTCCAACTTCCTGCGCCGGCTGATCGCCGACGTGCTGCGCCATGCCGGCGCTGAACATGTCCATACATATTCCGATCAGACCGACGGGTTGAACGCGGCCCGGACCTTCGCCCGGCCCGTACTCATCGCCGACTGGTCGCGCAAAGACTCCCCCGGCCCGGCCCTTGTACGCAAGCTGCGGCGTGAAAATCTTCCCATGCATCGGGCACCCTTCATCGCGCTGGGCGAAAGCGGAAGGATGATCGAGGTGGAACGCGCCCGCGATGCCGGTGTCTCCTCCTATATTCTGCGCCCTGTCGCGCCGGCCATGCTGTTTGCCCGGCTTGAAGAGGCGGCGCGCCCGGCCCGCCCTTTCATCCGTACCGAAGGTTTTTCCGGCCCGGACAGACGCGCTGACCGCGTCGGCGCGGACCGTATCGCCTGGAAACGCGGGGGTGACGTGGATAGCGGGCTCGCTACACCGCTGGAAGCAGCCCTCAACCAGGCTGACGCGATGGCCGCCACGATGATGCGCCAGGGCGATATGATCGCAGCGCGCGTTGGCCGTTCGCTGCGCCTTTATCTGGAGCGGGTGCGCGAGATCGGCGTGCGGGAGACCGAGATCGTCAAACTGCACCGCAGCGCCCTGCGCCGCCTTCAGGAGGTGGAACACGCTCCGGCTGAGCGCCGCCAAGAGCTGGTCAACGGGCTGGAAACCATCACCGCCCGCCGCATGGCGGCCTGAGGGGGCCTCTGGCCATGCCGGACGCACCCGGCTAAATGGCAGGCATGGCAGACAATCTCCAGGCTCTTCTTGATTCCCTCGCCCCGCTGCTGGTGGACGGCTCCCCGCACGCAGTGGCCATGGGCTTCCAGCTGGAAAGCGTGTCGCCGGGCGAAGCGGTGATGCGCGCACCCTATCGCGACGACCTGATCGGTGATCCTGAAACCCGCGTGCTGCACGGTGGTGTGGTCACCGCGCTGCTGGACCATGCCTGCGGACTGGCCGCTTTTGCAGGGCTTGGCGGCAAGGACGCCACCGCCACGCTGGATCTGCGCCTGGACTATATGCGTCCCGCCGAACCGGGACGCGATGTGGTGGCTGAAGCGCGCTGCATACGCGCCTCCGGCCTGTTTGCCTTCGTCAATGCCATCGCTCATGACGGCGACCCGTCCGATCCTGTAGCCACGGCGGCGGCCGCCTTCATGGTCAGCCGGGTAAGCCAGGAAGCCGCTGAGCGTGCCCGCAAGGCGTTCGGCAAGGGATCGACCCCGATCAGCCAGGTGCCGACCGCATGACCGCCGCGCTCAAACCCCTCCTGTCCAGCCCTTATGTGAAAACGATGGGCGTACGCTTTGACGATCACGGCGATGAGCTGACCGCTATCCTGCCCTATAC
>JBJHCI010000334.1:0-3074 GCA_050485925.1 Maricaulaceae bacterium | reverse complement strand
AGCATCAAGGCTTTCAAGAAAGTCACGGCCGGTATCGCTCTGCTGGCGCACGCGCGGGCGGACGAAGCGCCGTCCTGCCTCGGTGCGGAAGCGGGCGGGCGCCAGAAGCGCCATGGTGTTGGCCATCAGGATCGCAGGTGCGGGCATGGCACGAGCTATGAAGCGCGGGCGCTGTCGATGAGGGCGGCAAAGGCGGCGTGCGTGCGCTCGCGCGCTTCCCCCCGCCCCTGAATCACCGCCCAGGACTGGCAGCCCAGACCTGTGGCCTCGAAGCGGAAGGCGAAATCGGACGAGTCCAGATCTTCGCGGAACCCGCCCTCGTGAATGGCGAGCCTGGCCAGTCTTTCGATCCAGCCGGTCCACCCTGTACGGGCCTCGCGGGCGATCTTCGCCGCCTCTGGTGTAAGGGCGGGGGCCTCGAAAGCGGCCTGCAATATGGGGCAGGGGCGAACGGGCGTTCGCAAGAGCCAGCCAGTCCAGTTTTCACCTAGCGCTTCGATACGCGACAGCGTCCCGCTCTGCTGGCGTGCAGGCTCGACGACCTGCACGCGGAACCGCTCTATGGCCGCCTCAATCACCGCGCACTGCAAGGCTTCCTGCCCGCCAAAATGGGCGAAAAGCCCGCTCTTTGACATGTTGCACGCCTTGGCCAGCTGCCCGATGGACAGGGTGGCAAGCCCCGTGCCCGCCATCTCGTGGAGTGCGGTGTCGATGATGCGTTCGCGGGTGGGTCGGGATTCATTCATGACCTGTATGTGCGAACGTTCGTTCGTATTGTCAAGCGCGGTGAAGCACGGCGTCTGTTGGTGCCTATTTCAGTCGAGGAATGGTTAGGCCTAGCGCAGTACCGGTGCGCGTGGCGTCCTTACAGAAGCGGTAGAGCTCTGCCGGTCTGCCGCCGGTGCCGGCTTCGAAACGGCCCGTGCCTTCCACGAAGCCGGCGCGGTCAAGCGCGCGCCGGAAGTTCTGCTTGTGAAGGGAAAAGCCGGTAATTCCTTCCACCATGCGCTGCAGCTCTGAAAGGGTGAAGGTGTCGCCCATCAGTTCAAAGACGATGGGGCGGTATTTCACTTTGCCGCGCAGGCGGGAAATGGCGGTGGCGAGGATGCGGCGATGGTCGGACGCCATAGGCTGACCGGTGCCGACCACCGGCTCGCTGCTCTCACCTCGGTCGCGCGCTGCCTCGGGCACCAGATCGGCCTCGTAGAGCAGTTCATACCGGTCCAGCGCGCTTTCCTCGTTCCAGGCGGAATTATCCAGCCCGAAGCAGGTGCGCACGCGTTCCAGCCGCGCAGCACGCCGTCCCGGCGCGCCCGCCTCATCGGCCCAGGAGCGCAGGCGCGGGGCGAGCACATCGTCGATTGCCGGCGGGCGGCCTGCGCGGTGATCTTCCCAGGGAAAAAACTCGTTCCAGCCTGCCCAGCGTGCGCCAATGCCGGTCAGCTCGCGTGCCTCGCGCGCAAGGCCGAGATAGCCGACCGAGATCACCCGCGCGCCTGTCGCACCCGCCAGGGCAGCCAGCGGCGCTTCGCGGCCCCTGTCGCCGAACGTGTAGAGCTGTTCGACATAGCCGAGCTCGAACCCGGTCTGGCCGCGCACCCATTCGCGCAGGCCAATCTCGAACGTGCGGTGGGCTTCCGGATCGAACGCGCCGAAGGGCAGGGCCGTTTCCGGCGTGGCAAGGCCTTGCGTGACCAGCACGCGCGGTTCGCTATCCCCGCCTGCCACGATCACGGCATTCAGGCCGACAACGACGCCCGACGGCGAGGGCAGGGAGGCGGCGGCGTCCGTCATGCGTCCGCGTCCATCTCGGTCATGATGGCTTCAAAGCGCGCGATATAGGCGTCCTGCACCAGAAGGGCGGGGCGTACCGGCACCTCCACGCGCAGGCCGAGCGGCGGCTTGCCGAAGAATTTGCGCGCTTCCTCCACACTGAAGCCTGCCAGCTGTACCGCTTCAAAGAAGGCGCACAGACGGTCGGCCTTCTTGATCGTGGTCTTCACGTATTTCGGTAGATGGGCGGGCAGGCCGAAGCGGGCATGGATGGCGCGTTCCAGCCGACTCTCGAAATCCTTGTAGTCCAGCCCCAGCGCGGACTTGAAGGGCGAGATCATGTCCCCGATCACGTATTCGGGCGCATCGTGCAGAAGAGCCGCCATTCGCCAGCGGGCCGGCCAGGCGGGCTCCATCTGGCCACACAGGCGCTCCACGATCAGGCTGTGTTCGGCGACCGAGAACGCATGATCGCCAATCGTCTGCCCGTTCCAGCGGGCGACGCGCGCAAGGCCTTGCGCGATGTCCTCTATCTCGATGTCGAAGGGGGAGGGGTCAAGCAGGTCCAGCCGCCGCCCGGAAAGCATGCGTTGCCAGGCTCTTGGAGCCTCCATTTTCGTCCTGCGGACAGCCATCGTCGTACTCAATGTCGCACTCTTCTTCCGGGTCTCCCGGTCTAGCGGGAAATGGCGTAAGTTCAAACAGGTGCCATCGGCAAAGGAGCGCGCGCCATGAACCCCGAACGCATTCTCGTCGCCCTGCAGGGCAATGAATCCGACGATACGCCGCTGGCCGCTGCAGTGGCGCTGTCCCCGGTGATCCAGGCCGATATCCGCGCCGTGTTCGTGGAGCCTGATCCCGCGAGCTATATGCTCTGGACCGGACCTGGCGCGGCCGGTGCCTCGGTGGTGACCAGCGCTATCGAGACGGTGCGCGAGGAAGCGGCTAAAGCCGCCGTGGAGGCCGAGAAGCGCTTCCGCCGCCATGTCGAAACCTTGCCGGACAAGGGCGCGGCCTGCTCCTTCCGGCGCATCACAGACAGCCCGGCCGAAGCGGCCCAGCAGGCAAGGCTGGTGCGCATGCTGGTTGCCTGCCCGGATGCCGCCGCCGGCAAGGGTCAGCTCTCCGGCTTTACCGCCTCATGTCTTGTGGATGAGGCCTGCCCGCTTTTCGTGCCGCGTGGCGGAGCGATTGCGCCCAAGAAAATCTGCGTCGCCTGGGACGGGTCGAAGGAAGCGTCCCGCGCGGCTTTCGCTGCCGAGGCGTTCTTCCGCAAAGGCGTGAACGTGACCATCCTGCAC
>JBJHCI010000333.1:0-3082 GCA_050485925.1 Maricaulaceae bacterium | reverse complement strand
GTTGTCCGCAGCCGTCCTGGCGCTGATTGTTCCTGACGATCATAGGCCTACTCCCGGTATGCCATGCACGCAAGCTGGCGGTACGGACAGACGCAGCGGAGGCGGGTGCCGCGCATTGGCCTGACGTGCGGCAAGTGCTAAGCGCTGTGCCAACATATATCCGGCCCAACGTGCAGGAAGAGATGATCATGGTCGACCTCGTGGACGAGGCCCTTGACGGGGTCCGGCTTCTTCGCGCCCGCAGATTTGCCGATGAGCGCGGCTATTTCTCCGAAACCTTCAATGCGCGTGCGTTCAAAGCGGCCGGTGTGAACGCGCACTTCGTGCAAGACAATGTCTCGCGCTCTGTGATGACCGGCACGGTAAGGGGGCTACATTATCAGTCCCCGCCCCACGCCCAGGCCAAGCTTGTGCGGGTGATCGCGGGCCGGATCATGGACGTGGCTGTGGATGCCCGCAAGGGCTCCCCGAGTTTCGGGCGGCACTACGCGGTGGAGCTGAGCGCGGACAATGACCTCCAGCTCTTCGTGCCGGCTGGCTTCCTACACGGCTTCATGACGCTGGAGGATGATTGCCTCGTCCACTACAAGGTCGACGACTTCTATTCCAGAGAGTGTGATGGCGCGGTGCGTTTCGATGATCCTGATCTCGCCATCGACTGGGGGCTGCCGGTGAGCCGGGCCGTGCTGTCGGACAAGGACCGGTCTGCTCCGGCCTGGGCTGAGTTCCGCTCGCCCTTCAGTTATGAAAAGGAGACCGGCCAGTGAAGATCCTCGTGACAGGCGGAGCCGGCTTTATCGGGTCGGCTGTGGTGCGCCGCGCGGTGCTGGAGCGAGGCCATACCGTCATCAATCTTGATGCGCTGACCTATGCCGGCAACCCTGCCAACCTTTCCGATCTGGATAGTGATCCCCGCCATGTCTTTGAAAAGGGCGATATTGGTGATGAGGCGTTCGTGCGCGGCCTGCTGGCCCGTTATCGGCCGGACGCGATCATGCATCTGGCCGCCGAATCCCATGTCGACCGGTCGATAGATGGCCCGCTGGCCTTTATCGACACCAATGTGCGTGGGACGGCCGTTCTGCTGCACGCGGCGCGTGGCTATTGGCAGGGTCTGGACGGCGAGGCGAAATCGCGCTTCCGTTTCCACCACATCTCCACCGATGAGGTATATGGTACGCTGGGCGCTGACGGGCTGTTCACCGAGGAAAGTCCCTATCAGCCGAACTCGCCCTACGCCGCCAGCAAGGCGTCCTCTGACATGCTGGTGCGGGCCTGGGGGGAGACCTATGGGCTTCCCGTCCTGATCTCGAATTGCTCGAATAATTACGGGCCGCGCCAGTATCCTGAAAAACTGATCCCGGTGGTGATCATCAAGGCGCTCGCCGGCCAGCCCATCCCCGTCTACGGCAAGGGCGAGAATGTGCGTGACTGGCTGCATGTCGAAGATCATGCAGAAGCGCTGCTGACCATTCTGGAGCGCGGCAGGCCGGGCGAGACCTATAATGTCGGCGGCGATGCCGAGGCGCGCAATATCGATCTTGTGCGCGCCATCTGCACGGTTCTAGATGAGGTGCGTCCGCGCGAGGGCGGGGGCTACGCGGAGCTGATCAACTTCGTGACCGACCGGCCCGGCCATGATTTCCGCTATGCGATCGATGCCTCCAAGATCAAGCGCGAGCTGGGCTGGGAGCCGTCCATGACGCTGCAGGAAGGACTGCGTGCGACCGTGGAATGGTATCTCGACAATGAGGAATGGTGGCGCTCCATCCAGCAGACCGGCTATCGCCAGGAACGCCTCGGCCTTGAGACGAAAGCCTGATGAGACACCTCGCCGTTATCGGCCAGACGGGTCAGCTCGCCCGTGAACTGGTTGCGCTTGGCCCTGCTTCGGGCTGGGAGGTGACGACGCTGGGCCGCAATGAGGCCGACCTCTCCGATCCGGCGGGGGCGGCGCGTGCGCTTGAAGCGGCGCTGCCTGCCCATGCGGTTATCAATGCCGCCGCCTACACCGCTGTCGACAAGGCCGAGAGCGAGGAAGCCCTTGCCCACACCATCAATGCCGAAGCGCCGGGCGCGCTGGCCAAGGTGTGTGCGAATTCCGGCGTGCCCTTCCTCCATGTTTCCACCGACTATGTGTTCGATGGTCTGAAAGAGACGCCCTACACGGAAGGCGACGCGACCGCGCCGCAAGGGGCCTATGGTCGCTCCAAGCTGGTAGGCGAGGAGGCGGTGATGACGGCGGGTGGACAATGGCTGATCGCGCGCACAGCCTGGGTCTATTCACCCCACGGGGCTAACTTCGTGAAGACCATGCTGCGCGTCGGCAAGGCGCGCGATGAAATGCGCGTGGTGGATGACCAGCTGGGCTGTCCGACATCTGCCCATGAACTGGCGCGCTGCCTTCTGGTGGCTGCGGCAGCGATGGTGGAAAGCCGCAGCGCAGGCGGGCTCTATCACCTCGCCGGGGCGGGCGAGACGAGTTGGGCGGGCTTTGCCGAAGCGATCTTTTCGCGCGCCGAGCCGCACTGGAACCGCCGCCCTGTCCTGCACCGTATCAAAACCGAGGAATACCCGACGCCTGCGCGCCGGCCCGCCAACTCAAGGCTGGATTGCGTCAAGTTCGAGGCCGCTTTCGGCACACGGCCCGAGCACTGGGAAGCCTCTCTCGACGCGGTGATGGCGGCCTTGTGTGATGCCGAGCCGGACCTCCTCTGACGCGCCGCGATGTTGCGGAACCGAAACCAATTGTGAATTCACGCCTGTCATGGTGCGCTGCTAGCCAGCACCGGCACTCAATTGCCAGCCACAGGAATCTACCATGTCCAGCCCCGTCAATTTCATCGACCTTGCCGCCCAACGTGCGCGCTTGAAGGACAAGCTCGATACGGCTGTCGCCAAGGTGCTGGAAGAGGGCAAATACATTCTCGGGCCGGAAGTGGCCGAGCTGGAAAACCGGCTGAAGGCCATGTCCGGCGCGCCGCACGCCATCGCCTGTGCCAACGGCACCGATGCGCTGGCCCTGCCGCTGATGGCGTGGGGGCTTCGCCCCAATGATGCGGTGTTCGTGCCGAGCTTCACC
>JBJHCI010000332.1:0-3085 GCA_050485925.1 Maricaulaceae bacterium | reverse complement strand
TATCAGACCCGCTTCGGCCTTTCCATCTGGGAATGGCGGGTGATCGCGGTGCTGGGCGGCGGCGAGGCGATCACCGCCCAGGCCATCTGCGAAGCAACCGCCATGGACAAGGTGACGGTCAGCCGTGCGCTGCGTACGCTTGCCGAGCGGTCCCTGGTCCAGCGCCGCCCCAGCCCCTCGGACAAGCGTTCCGCCCTGGTCTCACTGACCGCCGACGGGCGTGCGATCTATGAGGAGATCGCCCCGCTGGCACTGGAATGGGAGCGCTCGCTGCTGGAAGGGTTCAGCCCTGAAGAGGCAATTCAGCTATCACGCCTGCTGGAAAAGCTGGAGGTCCAGGCCGATCTGCTGGGCAAGGGTGAGCCTTTCTAGGGCAGCGGTTAAACCCCCTTCGGCTCATCGATTTCCTTCTGGTCGTCGCAGTCTTCGGGCGTTTCAAGGCGCTCGGGCTCGGGCGCTTCGGTGGTGATGAGTTCCACCGCCTGATCGGCGGCGTCCTGGAAGGGGAAGAGGATGAGGTCGGCCCCCGCCTCCTTCAGCCGCTCCAGCGCTGCGCCGCGCTGGCTGGTCACAGCGATTTTTCCCTCATAGCCATGCTTGCGCAGAGTGGAGATCATGGGGATGCGCGTATCCTCGTGGGTCAAGCCGGTATCGTGGTCTGACGTGGTGGAAATCACCCATTTCACGCGGGCGAGCGGTAGATGGGTGAGAAACTCCTGATCGGTCAGGTCGCCATAGACCGCATCCAGCCCGCGCTCACGCCACAGCCGCACGGCGGACGGGTTGAAGTCGACACCCAGCGTGGAGACGTTGCGATTGATCAGGCGCTGGGCGATGGCCCCGCCATAGCGGCCCAGCCCGAACAGGATCACGTCATGGTGCTTTTTCGCATCCTCCCCACCATTTTCGGTCTCGGCATGGTTGATATTGCGCCGTTCGAACGGGGAGAGCAGGGGCTCGACCAGCGGATAGAGCCGGTGGGAATAGGTGATCATGTAGGTGGACGCCGCAATCGTGATCAGGCCCACCAGCGTAACAAGACCCAGCGCTTCGTCATTGACGTGGCCGATGGTCAGTCCCATCGCCATGAAGACGAGCGAGAACTCGCTGATCTGGGCCACAGTCAGCCCGGCCAGGAAGCCGGTGCGCTTGCGATAGCCCATCACCCCCATGATGATCACCACGATCAGCGGATTACCGATCAGCACGAAGGCGGAGAAGACCGCGGCGGCGGGGATGTTGTCGCCCAACAGCCCTAGATCGAGCCGTGAGCCGAGCCCGATGAAGAAGAAGAGCAATAGGAAGTCGCGTAAAGGGGCCAGCCGCGCCGAGATGGCTTCCCGGTAGGGCGTGGAGGCGAGCGCGACGCCGGCCAGCAGCCCGCCCAGCTCCTTGCCCAGGCCGAATATGTCACCCAGCGCGGCAAACATCGCGGCCAGCGCAATGCCGAACGAGATCAGCAGCTCCGGAGAGCGGGCGAGAATGGCGGTCAGCGGATTGGCGATATAGCGGATGAAGACAATCACGGCGGCGACCATCGCAATACCGGCCACCAGTACCATCAGAAGGTCGGCGACGCCGCTGTCCTCGGCCCCGCCAATGCCAATGGCGGAGAGCACGATCATCGCCAGCACAACCACGATGTCCTGCACGATCAGGAAACCCAGCGCGATCCGGCCATGCAGGGAGTCGATCTCGCGCTTGTCGGAGAGCAGCTTCACGATGATGATCGTGGAGGAGAAGGTCAGCGCGACCGCGATATAGATGCTGGTGATAGGATCAAAGCCCAGCGCGATCGCGATGAAAAAGCCGATGATCGAGGTGAAGGCGACCTGGCCGAGGCCCGTCGCGAGCGATACCAGCCCCAGAGACTGGATCAGCTTCACATCCAGCTTGATGCCGACCAGAAAGAGCAGGAGCGCGATGCCCAGCTGGGAGAGCAGGTCGATATGCTCGCTGGAATGGACGATATTGAGCCCCGCCGGGCCGACCGCGATACCCACGATAATGAAGCTGACGATCAGGGGCTGGCGGAGCATATGTCCGACAAGGCCGATACCGGCTGCGATCACCAGCAGCAGCGCGATCTCGTAAAAGACCGACTCGGTAATCAGCTCTGCCATCATGCCCCGCTCCCGCAGACCGCTGCCCGGCGGCGAATCGCGCCGAATTTACAGTGTCATGGGCGGGCGCAGCATCCAAGCCGTACCGGCGTGGTTTCAGCCCGTAGCGGCGATCAGGGAGCGGGCGTCATAGGCGTTGGCGGCGTCAGACGCATCGCCTTGCCGGGCGATGATCTCCAGACTCACGATGGTGCGCCGTTCCTGACCGGGGCTGATACCAACGCCAATTCCGACGCCTGAGGCCCGATAACCGCCTGAGCCAAAGGTTGTTCCCGCCGAGCCGCCTATGCGCACCGGGCTGGAAGTACTGCCGCGTGTCTCCACCCGGCGGTCAACCAGCTCGAACCAGTCATAACCGCTTTCCAGCGTCAGCTCGGCGGCCCGCCGCAGGGCCAGCCGCTCAGCACGGGCGGTATCGGCATCGGGGCCTGCGGTGAAGGTCACGCGCCAGCGGTTCTCCTCGATGCGCAGGGAGTCATAGCCGATGGCCTGGCCGGCAGAGCCTGCCGCAGGGCCATAGACGGTCTGGCTGGATGCGCAGGCGGCAAGCGCCAGCAGGCCAGCTGCCATCACCGCGCTGATCAAATGGGGAGGTCGGGCCATGGATGCCAATCCTTCTTCCGGTTCGCTAATGTCCCTGCCGGGTGGTACTATAGCCCGGATAAAGGAATTACGCTTCCCCGGCCTGAACGGTTTCGTCTCCGCTTACCTGTTCATAGCCGAACGCACCGATCACCCAGCCGCCCAGAAAGCCGGCCGCAAAGCCGCAGGGCAGGGTCGCCAGCAGCACCAAAGCGTCCGGGTCAATACCCGTTTCGCCGCCCAACCTGCTGGTCAGAAAGAACAGGAACGCAAAAACAAGCCCCGTTACGCCGAGTGTGGTCCCCATCTGGACGGGGGAGCGCCATTTCATGAAATGGGCGATTATCCAGCCAAGCAGCATGGCCGGTCCGCCCAGTACA